>JAWXTT010000038.1:0-15518 GCA_044433325.1 Bacteroidales bacterium | reverse complement strand
GGTGATTATTCAGTAGGTATTAGCTCACATCCTAGTATAGTGGCGTGGGAAACTAACTATGTGACTTTCCCATTTACCCCTAATGTTAATACATTTACAGCTACCGATAATGCAATGTATATATTGTCTGATAGTGGCGAGTTGTATTATTCAATAGATGCCTTTAACTGGACTAGTACATCACAAATATGGTATAATATTATAGGTGGTTATGACGATACACTTTTAGGTATTAATAAGGTTGGTGATGAATATTACCACACTAGTTACCCTGAGTGGGTTGCTACAACTGCAATAGCTGATGGATTCCCTATCGATGGAGCATCTCAAATGGTTATTTATAATACTGAGTGGAATTTAGCACCACAAGGTATGATTGCAGGTGGGGCTGACAAGAATGGCGATTTAATTGGTAATGTATGGGGCTTTGATGGTTCTCGTTGGGCAGTATTAACTCAAGTTGAATTTACGCCAATGAAGGATGTTACCCTATTCTCATATTATACATATAACACCAATAATGGTGACTGGAGTGTGTCTAAGCATCTAACTTGGTTTATTGTTGGTGGTCGTGATGAAAGTAATGATGTTACAAGTGATGTACATATATCACAAGATTTAGGATTGATTTGGGAGAAGGCTGACACATTAGTGCAATTACCTGACTATGTACCAGCTTTTGCTAATGCACAGGCTCTAGTTTATACAGTTGAATATTCAGCATCTGCCACCAGAAGTAGTAGTAGTGATTATTTATTAGATGGTTGGGAGGCAATCTCTGAGCGTGAATTACCTTCGGGTTATTCAATATTAACTCCTGAAGTTTTCTACTCACGATCGGCAATTCAGACTTGGGAAACACCATATATTTATCTATTCGGTGGTGAAGACCAATATGGTACATTGTATGATACTATATGGAAGGGTATAATAAATAGATTAGAATATCAACCTTTAATATAGGGGTGAAAATACTATAAGTAGCTAATTTAGCGTTTCTATTATAAATGACATATAAATGAATAGGATTTATGATTAGGAGATTAGCTATAATAATGACATTAATATTAGCGGGCAGTAGTGCCTTAGCACAAGAATATAGATATGATATTGGTGGAGGTGTAGGTATGAGTGGCTACATGGGAGATGTGAATCAATTTAATATGTATCACAACCCAGGATTAGCGGCAAATGCGACTTTTAGATATATTATAGATTATAGATGGTCGTTGAAGAGTAGTCTATCAACGGCTGGAATAAGTGGAAATAGTGCTGATTTTGAGAATGTATTACCAGACGATACGGAGTATAACTTTAAATCACAATTATATGACTTGGGAACACAGATGGAGTTTAATTTCTTCAACTATGGAATAGGTTATAAATATAAAAATTTAAAACGTTTAGTACCTTATTTAGGTTTAGGTATTGGTGTAACAGTAGCTTCAGTTGATGGATGTGGAACAGCTCTAGCGTTGAATATCCCAATGAGTGTAGGTGCTAAATATAAATTGAAAGAACGTTTAAATCTGGCTTTGGAGCTATCAATGCGTAAGGTTATTGGAAGTAATATTGATGGATTTGACTTAGGAGAATTAAATAATATAGAAAGATCTAAAAATAATAATTGGTATTCAATGTTAATGTTTACTGTTTCATATGAGATTAGTAAGAGATGCATAGAGTGCCATTATATAGATTAATTGATATAACAAGAAGTATATAGAGATGCTTACATTAGAGGAGAAAATAAAGGAGATAGACAAGACTAAGGTCCCTAAGCATGTTGCCGTGATAATGGATGGCAATGGGCGTTGGGCTAAGGAGCGTAACTTGGATAGGAGCGCAGGTCATATCGAGGGGGTAAATACAGTCCGCTCTATTACTGATATTGCTGATGTGTTGGGTGTGAAGTATATTACATTATATACATTCTCAACCGAGAACTGGAATAGACCTCAAGCTGAGATAGATGCTCTAATGGACTTGATAGTGATAGCTGTTGAGAGTGAATTGCCTAAGATGATGGATAATAATGTAAGATTTGAAACTATCGGAGATATTAGCCGTATGAGCGAAAAGGCAAGGATAAGTCTTGAAAAATGTATCAATGATACACGTAACAATAGTGGTATCACTATGGTGTTAGCTTTAAGTTATTCATCAAAGTGGGAAATTATTGAAGTGGTTAAATCTATTGCATCTAACGTCAAGAGTGGAGCAATAGATATTGATGATATTGATGAAGAGTTATTCAATAATTCTCTTTCAACTAATAAACTACCAGATCCAGATTTATTGATAAGAACAGGTGGAGATACAAGAATTAGTAATTTCCTATTATGGCAGATTGCATATTCAGAGTTGTATTTTGCTAAAGAATATTGGCCAGCATTTACTAAAGAGGCTTTTTGTGATATAATCATGGAATATCAAAACAGAGAACGCCGCTTCGGAAAAACTAGTGAACAGATAACTAAATAAGAAATATATAAATTAATATAATGCGATATAGATTACTATTATTACTAATTGCCATTTTTGCGATCACATCGACAAAAAGTATCATGGCTCAAGAGAAATTGGATACAATTTATAATCCAAATATCATCTACACAATGGTACCTAAGAAATATGAGATTGCTGGAATTAAAGTAACTGGAGTTCCTAATTACGATGATTATGTGATTATTGGTTATTCAGGTTTATTAGTTGGTGAAACTATTGAACTTCCTGGTTCAGAAATCACTAATGCCGCTAAAAGATTCTGGAAACAGGGGCTATTTTCAAGCATTAAGATTAAAGTTGAGAAGATATATGGGAACCAAGCATGGTTAGAGATTGCACTAAAACAACAACCAAGAATCTCAACCATTAACTATATAGGTATGAAGAAGAGCGAAAAGGAGGATATCCAAAGTCGCTTAGGATTAGTAAAAGGTAATCAATTTACTCAAAACATAGCAGATAGAACTGAGGGTATTGTTGAGGCTTACTATAAAGCTAAAGGTTTTGAGAAGGCTGAAGTAAATGTTGTTCAACGTGAGGATTTAAGTAAAGAGAATGAGGTAATCGTTGATATTATCGCTGATAAACATAGCAAGATTAAAGTCAATAAGATATATATATCGGGCAATGAAGTGTTAGACGATAAGGAGATTAACAAAGCCATGAAGAAAACCAATGAAAAGGGTAATATCTTCAATCTGTTCAAACAGAAAAAATTTGTACAAGAGGATTTTGAAAATGACTTAGATCTGATAATTACTAAATATAATGAAAAGGGGTATCGTGATGCTAAAATATTAGTTGATAGTATATCTAATTTTGATGATGAATTAGTAGATGTACACATCGAAGTGGAAGAGGGTCAAAGATACTATATCTCAGATATTAAATGGATAGGTAATACACTATTCGCAACAGATGTTTTGGATAATGTGTTAGGAATCAAAGCGGGTGATGTCTATAACCAAACATTAATCGAAGAGCGTACCCAGCTTGATGACGATGCAGTTGCCAATCTATATATGAATAGAGGTTATCTATTCTATTCGATAATTCCTATTGAGGGTAATATCAGTGGTGACTCAATATCATTAGAGATGCGTATGATGGAGGGACCTCAAGCAATTGTAAACAAGGTTATCATTAATGGTAATGATAGATTATATGAAAAGGTTGTACGTCGTGAGTTGCGTGTGAAACCAGGTCAGCTATTCTCTAAGAGTGACTTGATGCGTTCAGCACGTGAGATATCACAGACAGGACACTTTAATCCTGAAACAATGGATATTAGACCTGAACCTAATCCAGATGATGGAACAGTGGATTTAATTCTAAACTTAGAATCTAAGTCTAATGACCAAGTTGAGTTCTCGGCAGGTTGGGGTTCAACAGGTATCATCGGTAAGTTGAGCTTGAAATTCACTAACTTCTCATTGAAGAATTTGTTCTCACCATCGTCATACAAGGGGGTTATACCACAAGGTGAGGGGCAACAATTCTCTATTAGTGCGCAAACCAATGCTAAGTATTACCAAGCGTATAGCGTGTCATTCCTAGACCCATGGTTTGGGGGTAAACGACCTAATGCATTGTCAGTATCAGCATACTATTCAAGACAAACAGGTGTAAACTCAGCATATTATAGTGATAACTATTACAGCTATTATGATTATAGTTATGGTACTAATAATTACAGTTATTCAAGTGTTGAGGATGCGTATGACCCTAATAAGGTACTGATGTTAGCAGGTTTAACAGTAGGTTTTGGTAAACGTTTGTCGTGGCCAGATGACTACTTCACATTTACGGCTGACTTATCATATCAATGGTATTATTTGAACAACTGGGATTACCTATATTATATGACAGATGGTATATCTAACTCGTTAACATTAGGGTTAACATTAGCTAGAAATAGTTTGGATAATCCATATTATACACGACGCGGTAGTTCATTCTCATTAAGTTTCCGTACAACGCCACCTGCATCGTGGTTAGTGGGTAACAAAGACTGGAAAACTCTATCTGAAGCAGCATCTGATGGAGATACAGAGGCAACACAAGAGTTGTATAGTTGGATTGAATATTGGAAATTGAAATTTAACGCTAAGACATATACTCCACTTACAGATCCTGATGGTAAATGGACATTGGTGCTAATGAGCCGTGCAGATATAGGTATATTAGGTAGCTACAACGAATATTTAAAATCGCCATTTGAAACATTCTACGTTGGTGGTGATGGTATGAGTGATGGTTACGCATACGCTACTGAAACTGTTGCACTACGTGGTTATGAATCAGGAGCATTAACTCCATGGGGTTATGAAGGTTATGCATATACCAGATTCTGTTTCGAGTTACATATCCCACTATTATTAGAGGATTCAACAACGATATATGCGTTAACATTCCTTGAGGCAGGTAATGCGTGGACTTCAATGTCAGACTTCTCACCATTTGACTTAAAGCGTTCAGCTGGTGCTGGTCTAAGAATTTTCTTGCCGATGGTAGGTCTAATGGGTGTTGACTGGGCTTATGGTTTCGATAAAGTATATGGTACATTAGGTGGTAGTAACTTCCACTTTATATTAGGTCAAGAATTCTAAAATTATCTATAATTGATAGTTTTTTAAGCTAAGTTATAAACAAATTAGATAAACTAGTGTCTATATAAAATAAGGTGGGAGATATCCACGATAGAGTAATAATATAAATATAAGATGTTATGAAGAGATTAGTTATAATTATTATGATGGTTGTTGCATGGTCAGCAAACATCTCAGCACAGAAATTTGCTTTAGTAGATATGGAGTATGTTTTAAAAAATATACCAGCATATGAGATGGCTAGTGAACAATTAAATCAAGTGTCACAAAGATGGCAAAAGGAGGTAGAGGATAAAGCCAAAGAGGCTGAAACTCTATATAAAAACTTCCAAGCAGATATGGTTTTCCTAACCGATGACCAAAAAAGTAAAAAAGAGAGTGAAATAGTAGCTAAAGAGAAAGAAGTTACAGAATTAAGATATAAATATTTTGGACAAGAGGGTGAACTATTTAAAAAGAGAGAATCTTTAATAAAACCTATTCAAGAGGATGTATATGAGGCGGTTAAAGCAGTTTCGACAGAGCGTGGATATCAAGTGATATTCGATAGAGCATCCTCGCAAGGGATAATTTTTGCCTCTCCAAGTATAGATGTTAGTAATCTAGTGCTTGCAAAATTAGGATATTCAAAATAATTGATTAATTTTGCACTATAAATAACAAATAACTTATAATTAAGATGATAAAGAAATTATTACTAGCTGCAATTATCGCACTTCCAATGTGCGTATCAGCTCAAGCCTTGAAATTTGGTAATGTTAATACACAACAAGTTTTTGAATTAATGCCTGAAAAGGCTGCTGCTGAAGCAACTTTAGCAGATGTATCTAAAAAATATGAAGATGAATACAATAAGCTTCAAGAGGAATTTAATAACAAATATACTGAATTCCAAGGTTTAGCTCAAGATACACCTCAATCAATCAAAGAGAGAAGAATGCAAGAACTTCAAGAGAGTCAACAAAAGATTCAAAATTTCCAACAAATGGCTTCTCAAGATATCCAAAAACAACAAGAAGCATTGTTAGCTCCTATTTCTCAAAAATTACAAGCTGCAATCCAAGCTGTTGGTGTAGATAATAACTATACTTATATCTTTGATACATCAATGCCTATGGTAGTTTATAGCGGTGCTCCTGCTGAGGATGTAACTCCATTAGTAAAAGCTGAGTTAGGTATTAAATAAAATATCAATAGAATTTAAGAGAAAAGGTTCTATATATAATATATAAGGGTGGTTGACATGGAGTTGTCAACCACCTTTATGTTATGTAGAAAAATTATCGGGTTTAGTAGAAATTATATTATTTTTAATAGTTATTTATATGATATTTGTGATTATAAATAATATTGCAATGAAAAAAATATTACTATTCCTATCAGTATCAATCAACTTAACAGCTACGGATTGTTACGCTCAAGTAACTTATATTATTAACCCAACTGGCCAGGTTAACTGTTATAATACAGCAGGTGACGAAATTAAATCACCAAATGATGGCGATATGCTATATGGTCAAGATGCTAACTATGATAGCGGTATTTACTTCCAATTTGTAGATAATGGAGATGGAACCATAATAGATCAGAACACTGGGTTGATGTGGCAACAAACTCCACCCATGGATGGTATGACATGGGCAGAAGCTAAGGAGTATTGTGAAAACTTAGAGTATGGAGGTTACTCGGATTGGCGTTTGCCAACTCTAAAGGAGTTATTCTCAATAAGTGATTTTAGTGAAGGATGGCCATATTTGAATCAAGTGTATTTTAATCTATCATCAGAGCATATTAGTAAGGATGAGCAGTATTGGGCTGATAACAAGTATCTAGGCGAAACAGTAGAGGGTGGTGCGGATGCCGCATTTGGTGTGAACCATGTAACGGGTCATATTAAGGCGTACCCATCAGGAGCTAATATGAGACGAGCTATGCGCGATGATAGAGGTGATAGTAATGGCGAACAGAGAAGACCTCCTAGAATGAATGGTGATAACCAAGGTTCGATGCCTCCACCACCTCAACAGATGGCGCAACAGCATGGTCAAAGAGGTCGTGCTCCAAAGAGTAATCCTATGGCTAAACAGGTGCGTGCGGTTAGGGGTGAAATTTATGGAGAGAACAACTTTGTTGATAATGGAGATGGAACAGTATCAGATTTAGCAACAGGACTTATGTGGAGTAGAGATGATAATGGCGAAGGGGTAGAGTGGATTACAGCTTTGCCATATGCTGAGGGTGCAACACTTGCTGGTTATACTGATTGGAGATTACCTAATGTTAAGGAATTGCAATCTATTGTTGATTATTCACTCGCTCCTAGTAGTAAAGGCGTTGTAGCTGCTATTAACCCTATCTTTAATTGTACACCATTTATCAATGAGGCTGGTGATGATGACTATGGTTATTATTGGAGTAATACTTCAGCTTGTTTCAGAAAGGGTAATCCATTCTGTTTTGCGTGGTATGTAGCTTTTGGGCGAGCTGTGAATAATAGGGGTGCTGACTTTCATGGAGCGGGTGCTGTCCGTTTTGACTCTAAGAGTGATAATGAAACAGTTGTTGAGGGTGGAGAGGAACGGTACTATAACTTTGTACGTTTAGTGCGTAATATCCAAGTTAAATAATAGTGAGGGGGAGAGTAACAATTATATATTACTCTCCCCCACGCTTATGTTATGGGGACTTCTAATAATTGGTTTTATTCGATTATTTATTTTGATGCTTTAGATTTGTATTTTTCAAAATGTGAGCGTAGCGGTGGCTACGGTGCATTTTGTAAAATGCGAAGATGATGTATCAAAATAGAAAAGCGTTAAAATTCAATTTTTAGAAGTCCCCTTATATTATTAGTTTCTCTAAATTTAGAACAGATATACTGCTGTTAATTTCCAAACGCGGTTCTCAGCACTATAATCATCTAATTCAGTTGTTCGCACCGTATATGAGATACCTAATTCATATGCAATAGATACTTGTACTTGTTGAAATAATTCACATCCTAGACCAAAGTTAAGACCGAATGTCCCGAATGGGAATTCTAATGCTGGTATATCGCTATGACCAATTTGGAATGATAGTTGTGGACCTACATATGCAAATGGAGCGAAGGTGTCCTCTAATCCATTTAAATCAGTATATTTGAAACGTAAGTTGATAGGGATATCAATATAGTGTATTTGGCAACTCTCGGTGCCATAACCTTGTGATGACCATACTGGCCAATCACCCATTAATAGTTGTCCGCCACGTTTTGTATATAAAAGAGAACCATCTACACCAAAACCTATACCTGGGAAGATTAATTCGCTAAACACCCCCATTGTATATCCTACTGATGGATTAACCTCTAAAATATCTTGATTGAAGTGTAGTGACGAGACATTTATACCTGCTACTGCTCCGTAGCGTACTTGTGCTGTAATGCTAGGTGTTGCAATTAAGCTAACTACCGCTACAATTATCCCTAATATTATTTTTTTCATTATTTATTAAATTTGTTATTGCTACAAAACTAGTATAAAAATTATTAATAGCCAAAAAAAATAGGCTTTCTGACGCTACATTCACATGTATTGACAGAAAACCTACTTTTTATAGTTTATTTAACTGATTAGAGTTAGAATATATATGCTAAATTGATTGTCCAGAAGTTATTTTTTAGATCAATGTCACTATATAAATCAGCGAACTCAGTATCGTTAAGATCTAATGCGTTAGATAATGCTAAACTATATGCAACGCTTACTTGTAATTTAGAGAATAGCTCTACACCTGCACCTATATCCCATGATGTGTCAAATGTTTTACTTTTCCATGCATTTTCAGCTTCGCTTAATAGAACACTGAAACATGGTCCTGTGAATATCATTGGAGCCAAAATATTGTTAACAGCTGGGATTGACATTTTCCATTTAAGGTGGATAGGCACATCTAGATAGCTATTGCTACCACCATTGACTATTTCGTTATCTACATCTTCGATAGTTGAACCGCTATATCTATATAATAAAGCTGCATCAACACCAACACCAACAACTGGCATTATTAATTCAGCCATAATACCGCCAACGAAACCTAGTGTGTTGTCAGCTTTAAATGCGTCTTCGTTAAGTTTTAGATTGTCGATTGCCATACCTGCACGTATCCCCATTGAGAATTGTGCCGAAGCTGCCATTGGGACAGCTAAAATAATTAATACTAAGATGGTTGCTTTAAGTTTATTCATAATCTTGATATTGTTAAGTTTTACATTCTACAAATATATGGTTAATTTATGATAAATCATAATATTAATGTTAAAATTAGTATTTAATATACATTTAGAGATTAAAAAAGTTCACTAGTTAATATTGGGGAATGATAAATATAAGTTATATTTGTATCATGGAAGAGAAAAATATTACTATTGAGGAGAGCATTGTTAAGATGCTAAAGACTGTATATGATCCAGAGATACCTGTGGATGTATATAATTTAGGTCTAATTTATAATATTGAGATTGATGAGAATGGGGATGTTAAGATAGAGATGACATTGACTGCCCCTAATTGCCCTGCATCTGATTTTATTATGGAGGATGTTCGGATGAAGGTTGAAAGTGTTGAGGGGGTACGTAATGTCGATGTTCAACTAGTCTTTGAGCCTGAATGGAATAAAGATATGCTATCTGAGGAGGCTCAATTAGAGCTAGGTTTCTTATAACGTTTTATGGAGAAGAGGGTTTATTTTATATCAGATTTGCATCTTGGAGCTAGTTATATCAAAGATAAAGCAGCGCAGGAACGACATGTCGTTAGTTGGTTAGATTCAATTAAGGGGAGTGCTAAGGCTCTGTATATGGTGGGTGATATTATGGATTACTGGTATGAATATAAATATGTAGTACCTCGTGGATATGTGCGTTTCCTTGGTAAATTAGCTGAACTTGTTGATAGAGGTGTTGAGGTTGTTTGGTTCAAGGGAAATCATGATATTTGGCTATTTGACTATATGCAGAGTGAGATAGGCGTTAAGGTTGTGGATAATTCCCTAACGGTTAATATCGCAGGTAAAATTTTTTTTATAGCGCATGGTGATGGTGTAGGTAATCATAAACTTGGTTTTAAGATAGTACGATCAATAATGCGCAATAGGATTGTGCAGCGCTGTTATTCATTTATAAACCCACGTTTGACTATCCCTTTCGCTAAGGGGTGTTCTAAGTCTAGTAGAGATAAGAGTCAAGGGAAAGAGGAGCAATCTTGTTCAAGTACCCAAACTATGCTTATGAATTTCTCAAAAGAGTATTTAGCTAAGGATAATGAAATAGATTACTTTATATATGGTCATTTACATGTTGTACGTGACTTGCCTTTGTCTGAAGGATGTAGATTTATAATTTTAGGTGACTGGGTAAGTAAGTATTCGTATGGCGTTTTTGATGGTAAAGATTTTAAATTTGAGTATTATCCATTAACTTAAAAACAGTAAATATATTACTGACAAGTAGTTAGTTTGATATTTTTTTTATGAAAAAAGAGATTAATTTATAAAAATGTAAATTTAATTAGATTCTTGTTTAGTTTGTAAATATCAGAAAATCAACAGATTAGGTGTAGATGTTAAGTTTTTGCTAAAAAAACATATTCTAAAACATGTTTTTTTATTTGTGGTTTATTGAAAAATGGCTCATATTTGTAACAGAAAAATAAAAAACAATCTTTTTTACCTTAAAAAATTATACCTGTTTGAAAACGATAGAAAGGAGCTTTTGTGTAAAAGTTCCTTTTTGTTTTGTATATACCCAATATCTTTAGTTAATTTGTAGAACTAAATAATCAATGACTTATGGATAAAGTTAAATATGCTATTATTGTGGCAGGTGGATCGGGAAATCGTTTCGGTACTGTTACGCCTAAACAGTTTCAGATTTTATCAGGTAAACCTATCTTGATGCACTCAATTCAGACGTTCAACTCAGCGGATAATAATACTAAAATAATAGTAGTATTACCTAATGATACTATTCAACTTTGGGGCGAACTTGTAGCTGAGTATTCTTTTAATATTGAACATGAAGTGGTAGCTGGTGGAGCTAGCAGAACTGAATCTGTTATGAATGGATTGGCTAAGGTCAGAAATGATAATAGTGTAGTGGCTATTCATGATGGTGTGCGCCCTATGGTAACTGCTGAAATTATAAACGAGGCGTATGATACGGCAGATAGATTAGGCTCGGCAGTTCCAGCCATTGCCGTTACTGATACGGTACGTATAAAGGGTGATGATGGATTAGAGTCAGTGACTTTGGATAGAAGTAGATTGGTTGGTGTACAAACTCCACAAACGTTCAGAACCGAAGAGATTAAGCGTGCTTATGATATGATGGTGAATTCTGAAAATAAGGGGGCTATATTTACTGATGATGCATCGGTGTATGAGTGTTTCCCCGTACGCAGATATGTACAGCTTATTAATGGTAGTGAACGAAATATTAAAATTACTCATAAGATAGACTTGGCAGTTGCTGAGATATTATTAGCTAATGGAGAGATTATCTAAACTAGATATTAAATTCCTTACAGGTGTTGGACCTAAAAGGGGGGAGTTGCTAGCTAAGGAGCTAGGGATACGCTCTTTCTATGATTTATTGTATTATTTCCCATTCAGATATGTTGATCGCTCTACTATATATAAGATATCTGATATCAATGGTGAGATGCCATATATTCAGATTAAAGGACGACTGGTTAATATGAATGTAGTCGGTGAAGGGGCTAAACGTCGTGTAAATGCACTATTTAGTGATGGAACAGGATTAATTGAATTAGTGTGGTTTAACCGTGTAAAATATATTACTGAGAATTATCGCCCTGGTGTAGAGTATATAGTTTTTGGTAAGCCTACTAAATATAATAACAAATTCAATATTGCTCACCCTGAGATGGAAGTTTATAAAGCAGATAGGGTGGTGACAGGTTTACGTGGTGTGTATAATTTGACTGAAGTATTGCGAAATCGTTCAATAACATCACGCACCATTCAGCAATTGGTGCAGAATATGTTTAGTAATATTAAGGGTATTGATGAAACATTACCTATGGAAGTTGTTAAACGCCATAATTTAATATCTATATATGAGGCGTTGGTGAATATTCATTCACCAGAATCTATTGAGATGTTACAGAGGGCGCAGTTGCGCTTAAAATTTGAGGAGCTGTTCTATATTCAGATGAATATTCTGAGATATGCAAAGGGGCGTGACAGAGCTATTAGAGGATTAGTTTTCGGTACTGTTGGTCGTTCGTTTAATGACTTTTACAATAATGTACTACCATTCCCATTAACTAATGCGCAGAAACGTGTAATTAAGGAGATACGCAAAGATATGGGTAGTGGCAAGCAGATGAACCGCCTATTGCAAGGTGATGTGGGTAGTGGTAAAACGTTGGTTGCATTAATGACCATGTTGATTGCTATTGATAATAATTACCAAGCAGCCATAATGGCTCCCACTGAAATATTGGCTAATCAACATTATGAAACTATCAAGGAGTGGTGTGAGAAGATTGGGTTGAAGGTTGCGCTACTGACAGGTTCGACACGTAAGCGTGAACGCGAAGTTATCCATCATGGATTGATAAGTGGTGAGCTTAATATATTAATAGGTACACATGCACTGCTTGAGGATAATGTGCAATTCAGTAATCTAGGGTTAGTAGTAATTGATGAGCAGCATCGTTTTGGAGTAGCGCAACGTGCTAGGCTTTGGAAAAAGAATAGTACCTATCCGCATATCTTAGTTATGACAGCTACGCCTATTCCTCGTACATTGGCTATGACTGTTTATGGTGATTTAGATGTTTCGGTTATTGATGAGCTACCCCCTGGTCGTAAGCCTATACAAACTTTATTACGATATGATACGCATCGTACGCAGGTTGAACATTTTATAGGTTCGCAATTACGCGTAGGGCGACAAGTATATATTGTATATCCACTGATTTATGAGAATGAGAAGTTAAATTTAAATAATCTGGAGGAGGGGTATGAGCATATATGCGAGATTTTCCCTAGTTATCAGGTGGCTATGGTGCATGGTAAGCTGAAAGCGGCTGAAAAGGATTATCAGATGCAACGTTTCGTGACTGGTGAGGCTAATATAATGGTAGCAACGACAGTAATTGAGGTAGGGGTTAATGTTCCTAATGCCACAACTATGATAATTGAGAATGCTGAACGCTTTGGTTTATCTCAATTACATCAATTACGTGGACGTGTAGGACGTGGTGGAGAACAATCGTACTGTGTGTTGATGAGCCATCATAAGATTGCTAAAGAAACACGTCAGAGATTGGAGATAATGACTAGTACTAATGATGGCTTTCTCATATCTGAGGCGGATTTAAAAATGCGAGGTCCTGGTGATTTGGAGGGTACGCAACAGAGTGGTATTCCATTCAATTTAAGAATATCAAATCTAGCTAAAGATGGTGAAATTATTCAGATGGCTAGAGTTATGGCTGATGATATTTTAACTGCTGACCCTGAATTAACTAGCGCGAAAAATGTGGTGTTAAATAGGATGTTGGAGTTGCTATTTTCTAATACGGCACAGTGGAGATTGATTAGTTAATCTAAAAAAATGGTATAAATCTCAGTTTTTTGCATAAAAAAGGCGTTTAAACTATCTTAAATGCTATTTTTTTTTAATTTCAATTTGATTTTATGAATAAAGTTACTATTTTTGAGGAATAATAATTGGGGTTATAAAAACTCCTATCCAAATTAAAATCTGTAATCGTGGAGGAAACTTTAGTAATATTAAAGCCAGTGGCTTTAGCAAGAGAGTTAATAGGTGAGGTAATCAATCGTTTTGAACGTCGTGGTTTGGTAATTGCTGGTATTAAGATGATGCAACTTGATGAAGCAATCCTAAAGGAGCATTATGCTCATTTAGTAGATAAACCATTCTTTCCATTGTTGAGAGATTCAATGACAGCACTTCCTGTAATAGTAATGTGTATTAAGGGTATAGATGCCATTAAGGTAGTTAGAAAAATGGCTGGTACTACTAATGCACGTAATGCAGAGCCTGGAACTATACGTGGTGATTATAGTATGAGTGGTCAACATAATATTGTTCATGCATCAGATTCACCAGAGAGTGCCAAAGTTGAATTGGAAAGATTTTTCAGTAAAAATGAAATTTTTGAATATACTCCTGCTAATTGGAGATTCTTATACGCTTTAGATGAAATCTAAGCAGTAAGTTTATAGAACATTATGAGTAAATTTAAATTATTTATAGGTATCGTTGCAATGGCGATGGCAATCAGTACGGCTAATGCAGAAGGATTGTCCTTTGTTGCTAAACATGACACTGTACATAATGCATTGATAGCTTCCCAGATGAATATTCAGGATCAGATTAGGCTAGTAGATACTCAACAGTATATGAACGCAATGATTCATGATGAGAAATTTGGACGTGAGACCTATACAATAGGTTGGGACTCCCCTAATATTAATCCGTATGTAGGTATGGATGTTCCTGATACTAAAAAACTAGATGTTAGTAATTATGCACTACCATGTAAAGGTTATGTTACATCTAATTATGGTTATCGTGCACGTTTCAGAAGAATGCACCATGGTATAGACCTAAAAGTATATACGGGTGATACAATATATGCAGCATTTGATGGAAAGGTTAGGCTTAGAAGATACCAACGTAATGGGTATGGTTATTATCTAGTGCTAAGACATAGTAATCAGATGGAGACAGTATATGGACACTTGTCAAAATTCTTAGTCGATAAGGATCAAGAGGTAAAGGTTGGTGATCCTATTGCATTGGGTGGAAATACAGGACGTAGTACTGGTTCGCATTTACATTTCGAGACTCGTTTTATGGGGTATGCAATTAATCCATCAGCCATATTTGACTTTGCTAATGGTACTACCCATACCGATATTTATTATTTTGATAAACGTACATACACTAAGGCGCGTAACTATGCTCCTAGTAAAAGTGAAGTCGTAGATAATAAGTATAAAGAGACTGCTAAAGGTGTAAGTTATCGTGTTCGTAAGGGTGATACATTATCTAAAATAGCGAGTAAACATTACGTTACAGTGTCACAAATATGTAATATGAATGGAATTTCATCAAAATCACCACTTGCAATTGGTCAAGTGTTGAGAATAAAGTAAAAAAAGTAGGTTAACTACCACTTGATATATAACTAGTTAGCTGAGAGTGGTAGCTTTTCTTGAAAAATAGTTTATGTAAAATTTGGTAGGTATATGTAAAGTGCCTATCTTTGCAACATCAAAATCAAGGGGCGTTTAGCTCAGCTGGTTCAGAGCATCTGCCTTACAAGCAGAGGGTCGGCGGTTCGAATCCGTCAACGCCCA
>JAWXTT010000037.1:0-15830 GCA_044433325.1 Bacteroidales bacterium | reverse complement strand
CTTCATCTTCGCATTTTACAAAATGCACCGTAGGCACCGCTACGCTCACATTTTGAAAAATACAAATCTAAAGCATCAAAATAAATAATCGAATAAAACCAATTATTAGAAGTCCCCTATATTATTTTTACTATCTTCAATGTGGCCATAATGAATATATGTGCGAAGTATTAAACTATTTGAGTTTCTCTATATCTTACCTGAAGTATCGTTGTTTTAGCCATAGTTTCATTACGGGGTCTGATATGGTTACTTGTTTATTTTCGATATCAATTAGCTCTTTCTTTAATAGTGCCTTTTTTATTACTGTGACATTTGCTGAAGTGCCTAGTTTGTATCTCTGGATAATCTCTTGAGATGAAAATTCGCTAGTTACTCCATCTGTAATGGCGCGTAGAAAATTCATCTGATATGAGGATAGGTTCTCGGTTTGTTTCTCAAAAAGTAATGAGTTCTGGTCTATCAAGTCTTTAAATGCGTCGGATAGGTTCTCTTCCGTTGCCTCACAGTCACTATATATCCACAATAACCATGCTAGTTGTTGTACATATGATGAATGGTTCTCGACTGACAATGCTACACGCCCAGCAAGTGTAGTGGATATATCTTTCCCTGTACTCTTAAACCTCTCACATATGTATGCTATCCAATCTGGTGTAGATATCTTAGGTAGATATATTGAATCCCCAAATTTATAGAATGGCAAGCTACGCTTTTCAAATAATTCATTCATAAGATGTTTTTTACTGCCAAAGATGCAATATGAAACATTCTGTTGTAATTGCCAGACGGTGCGTAACTTTTTCTGGAAAGTCTTTGAGTCATTAAATTCAGCTATTTGTTGAAATTCATCTATACAAACCACAATTTTTATCCCTTTACTAATTGCAATCATTTCTGGTAATTGAAGTATTTCATCTATATTTGTGCTTTTCCCTCTCCATTCCAACGATAATGAATAGTCATTCATTGGATCTGTCCCAATATGAAAAACTGGCGTTAGATTTGTAATAAATTTTTTAGCACTATCTATAAACTCATCAAATTTAGTAGAGGTCTGTTTAAGTATCGCTGTGGCGTATGTATCTATAAACTCCTTTTCATTGCGACAAGAAAATATATCTATATAAACTGTTTTCAACCTTTCTGAGTTAGAAATATCGCATACTTTCTTTACTAAGGATGTTTTCCCCCAGCGGCGGGGCGATATTAATACTGAGTTTATTCCATATATGAAATTATTCTTTAGACGAGCTGTTTCATTAACTCGGTCTGTGAAGTTTTCCCCGAATGTGGCGATGCCAAATATAAATGGTTTCTTATTCATAACATTAAGCTTTTCATTTGAGGCAAAGATAACTAATAACTTTATAACTAACAATATTATAACTAACAAAGTTATTACTAATAATGTTGTTAGTTTTTGCTGATAGGGTTGTTTTTTCTTTTTTTCGGCTCTTTTTGGGGGCTCTTTTGGGAATTGTTCTTATATTTGTGGCTATTATAAAGAATTAAATAATCTATAATCATATTATGAAAAAATTACGTTTGTTTGGCGCGCTTATCTTATGCGCTTTGGCGGCTCAATTAGTAGCTGTTTCATGTGTTTCAAAAGAGGAGAAAGAGGTGTCTATGGAGGAGAAAATTGGTCAGATGCTTATGGCTGGTTTCGTTGGATATGAACCAACTCCATTAATCATTGATGCTATCGAGAAATATAAGGTGGGTGGTATTATCTATTTTGAAGCTAATCTTTCTGATAACTATGGACCTCGTAATATTAATTCTCCTGAGCAGGTTAAGGCTCTTTCAGATAGCTTGCAAGCTATATCTGAGGCGGCGGGATTGCCTAAGTTGTTAATCTCAATCGACCAAGAGGGTGGACGTGTGGTGCGACTAAAAGAGAAGTATGGTTTCCCTGCAATGGTAAGTGCTAAATATCAAGGTGACGTTGCCTGCCCTGATACAACACGTAAATATGCAGCATCAGCGGCACAGACTCTTCAAGAGGTGGGTATTAATATAAATATTGCTCCATGTGTGGATTTGGCTGTTGAACCTACTAATCCTGTTATTGTTAAGGTTGAGCGTTCATTTGGTGCATCAGCTGATAGTGTGGTTCTTCATGCTTCTATCTGGGCTGAGGAGGCTAATAAACAGGGAATTATCAATGGTATTAAGCATTTTCCAGGACATGGTAGCTCATTGGCTGATAGCCATTTTGGTATTGCTGATGTTACTGAAACTTGGAGCGACGAGGAGCTTAAACCTTACAGCATAATGATTGCCAATGGCTATGATGATATCGTTATGTTAGGTCACTTGTTTAATCACAATATCGACTCGATATATCCATCATCACTATCTAAAGCTACTGTTGATATCCTACGTGTCGATATGAATTATGATGGTGTAATTGCTACTGATGACCTATATATGGGTGCTATTGCTGAAAATTATAAATTTGATTTAGCTCTAGAACTAGCTATCAATGCAGGTGTTGACCTGCTACTAATGGGTAATAATACCAAAACTTTTGATCCAACATTAGTACAACGCACAGTAGAAACTATCCAACAACTAATAGCAGATGGCAGAGTTTCAGAGGAGCGTATCGATGAATCATACGAACGCATCATGAAACTAAAAGCTCGCCTAGAAGCTAAATAGAGAGGCGATTCTGGCACATCACTAAGGCTCATAGATACCCACGTACATCAAGCACACTGCGATCTATGAGCCTCCACGATGCCCCAAACTTACTAGCTCTATTCAGCTCTCAATTTGTGGTGTTTATTTCTCAATTTGTTTCTCAATTTGAGAAATTTCTGGTTTTATGTGGTTTTAGTGAGGAAATTAAGTAACTTTGTTCTTGTTATGAAGGATGAAAGTTTAAATACACCACTAGTTCCATTATTGGGGATGACACTTGAGCAGCTGAAAGAGGCTGTTACAGGTCTTAAAATGCCTGCGTTTACAGCTAAACAGTTAGCTCAATGGATTTATGAAAAGGGAGCTAAGGAGATAGATGATATCACTAATCTATCCAAAAAGAATAGGGAATTATTGCAATCGGTTTATACAATTGGTGCGGTTGCTCCTATAAGTGCAGACTCTAGCGAGGATGGTACTATCAAGTATCTATTCAGTGTTGGTGATGGTAAGGTGATTGAGAGTGTTTATATCCCTACGGATGATAGGGCTACGCTATGTATATCGTCACAAGTTGGGTGTAAAATGGGTTGCGAATTCTGTATGACTGGCAAACTGGGTTTTAATGGTAACTTGACTAGTGGGCAGATTATCAATCAATTGATTTCGATTCCTGAATTTGACAAAATTACTAATATTGTATTTATGGGTATGGGTGAACCGTTAGATAATTTAGCGGAGGTTAAACGTACCATTGAGATTATGACTAGTGATTGGGGTTTGGCGTGGAGTCCAAAACGTATTACTGTGTCAACAATAGGTAAACTGAAGGAGTTACAAGATATAGTGGAAACTACTAAAGTGCATATTGCCGTTAGTGTGCATAATGCGATTGGTGCTGAACGTGCTAAATTAATGCCATCTGAGCGCGCTTTCCCAATTAAGTCGGTATTTCAGCTATTGAAAGATTATGATTTTTTCCACCAACGCCGTTTATCTATTGAGTATATTATGTGGGATGGTGTTAATGATACTATGGCTCATGCTGATGAGTTAGTTAAGCTGATTTCTGGTGAGAAGGTTAGGGTAAATCTGATACGTTTTCATGCTATTCCTAATGTGGATTTGACATCTGCTACTGAGGCGGTGATGGTTAAATTCCGTGACTATCTAAATAGTCGTGGGGTGATTTCGACAATTCGTCGCTCACGTGGCGAGGATATTATGGCTGCTTGCGGAATGTTGGCAGGTAAAAAAGGTTAATATAAAGATAAAAAGGTCTTAGAGGTGATAATCTCTAACCTAAATTAATAAAATATAAAGATGGGTTTTGATAAAAAAATAAGAGTGGGTATCTCACAAGGTGATATTAACGGTATCGGTTATGAGGTTATCCTAAAAACATTAAGTGATAATAGAATCTTAGAATTATGTACACCAGTGATTTATGGTTCATCTAAGGTTGCTATCTATCATCGTAAGGCTTTAGAACTACCTAATATTCCATTTAATAGTATCAAATCAGCTGATAAAGCTGTTGAGGATGCTAATAATATGGTTGAGATAATGGAGGAGAATCCTAAGGTGGAACTAGGTGTGAAGAGTGAGTATGCTGGCAAGAGTGCATTAACATCTTTACAACGTGCTACTCAAGACTTGAAGGATGGATTGTTAGATGTTTTAGTTACTGCACCTATCAATAAACATGCAATGCAGAGTGAGGAATTTACATTCCCTGGTCATACTGAGTATCTGGAATCAACCATAGGTGATGGAGCTAAGTCGCTGATGATTCTGTTTAATGAGCGATTACGTGTGGCGTTGGTTACTACGCATACACCTATCGCTAAACTTTCAGTAGAGATTACTGAGGAGCAAATTTTGGAGAAATTAGCTATCTTCGATGATTCCCTAAAGAGAGATTTCGGTATCGTTAAACCTAAAATAGCAGTACTTTCATTAAATCCACATGCAGGTGAGGATGGCTTGTTAGGTGATGAGGAGAGTAAGGTTATTACCCCTGCTATCAATAAGGCTTATAGTGGAAGAAAGATTTGTTGTTTCGGTCCATTTGCCGCAGATGGTTTCTTCGGTAGTGGTCAATATAAAAACTTTGATGGTGTATTAGCTATGTATCATGATCAAGGTTTAGCTCCATTTAAAACAATAGCTATGGAGAGTGGTGTTAACTTTACAGCTGGATTGCCATTTGTACGTACATCGCCTGACCATGGTACAGGTTTTGATATAGCTGGTAAGGGTGAAGCGTTAGAGGATTCTTTCCGTGAGGCTATTTATGCTGCTATTGATATATTCCGCAATCGTAAAACATATATCAGGATGAATAAGTACCCATTGCGCAAACAATATTTTGACAAGGGTTCAGATAATGTAGTCTTGGACTTAACTAAGATTGAAGATTCAGAAAATTAAAAATATATGAATTACGCTATTATTGCCGCTGGTGAGGGTTCTCGATTAGTACAGGAGGGGTTACATACTCCTAAACCATTAGTTAAACTTAATGGTGTACCTATGATTAAACGCCTGATTGATATATTTATGGAGTGTAATGCTGAGAGTATTAGTATTATCATAAACAGTGAGATGGTTGAGGTTAAGGAGTATCTACAAACACTTAAATTAGATATCCCTTTTAACTTAGTTGTTAAGTCAACACCGAGCTCGATGCATAGTTTCTATGAATTGAGTAAGGTTATGGGGATGGATGGAAAATTCTGTCTAACTACCGTTGATACTATCTTTAAGAGTGAGGAGTTTAAGCGATATATCTCAGCCTTTGAGTGTGATAATATTAGTGATGGTATGATGGCTATTACCTCATATATCGAGGATGAGAAACCTCTATATGTTGAGGTTGATATTGACATGGATATTGTAGGATTCCGTGATGAGAGTTGGGAGGATGCTAAATATATCTCGGGTGGAATTTATGCGTTGAACGCCTCAGCGATATCTGTACTTCATGAGTGTGTTAATCGTGGAGTGGCTAGAATGCGTAACTTTCAACGTGAACTGATAGCTTCGGGATTGAAGTTAAAGGGTTTCCCTATGGGGAAAATTATTGATGTGGATCATATAACAGATATTCCTGTTGCTGAGGAATTTATAAAGTAAAGGTATTATATGGTTACGATTGCTGGGGTGATGCGCGAGGCTATTTACTCACCTAATAATGTTGATAAGGATGCAGCTATATTTAATGCAGTTGTTGAACAATTGCAAGGAAAACAATGTGTAGTTAATCTTTATAGCGAACAGCAGTTGCGTGCAGGGGTAGTCAGTGAATCTGTTATCCTAAATATGTGTCGCGATTGGGACTCAATAAAGATGTTACAGAGCCTAGAGCGTGAGGGACGACTGGTTATTAACTCAGCCTTTGGAATAGAAAATTGCACTCGTGAGCGTATGACTAAAGGCTTGCTAGATAATAATATCCCAACTGCTGATACCCTAATAGTAGATACTGATAGTGAAGTTACTGGGTTCTCTTTTGATGAATGTTGGGTTAAACGTGGAGATTTTCATGCTGTTGAACGTGAAGATGTATCCTTCTGTCGTTCGCAAGAGGAGGTTCATGCGGTGCTTAATCTATACCATCAACGTGGAATTAAACGCGCAGTAATCAATAAGCATTTGACAGGAGATTTGGTTAAGTTTTATGGGGTGCAGGACTCAGAGTTTTTCTATTGGTTCTATCCACTGGCGGCAGGTCATAGTAAATATGGTCATGAGTATATCAATGGAGTTTCAAAGGGGATTACGGTTGATGTCAAGCAGATGACGCAGATATGTCAAGATGCGTCACACGCCTTAAATGTAGGCATATATGGCGGTGATTGCGTAGTGGGTGAAGATGGAACGATAAGGATTATTGACTTCAATGACTTCCCTAGTTTCTCACCATGTCGTGAGCAAGTAGCACCACATATTGCAGAATATATAATTAAACAGATAGGATTATGAGTAGTTGGAGTGAAATAAAACGTGATTATCATGCAACATTAAAATCATCAGATACTGAGGAGTGGATAGACTTAGCATTTTATCGTCCTGTTGGTTATGCGTGGGCATTATTGGCTAGTAAGATAGGTGTAACGCCTAACGTGATAACTATTGCATCAGTATTTCTAGGTGTTGGTGCTGGTATCTGTTTCTATTATAACGATTTGTGGATAAATATTTGTGGTATGTTGCTATTGATTTGGGCTAATAGCTATGATAGTGCCGATGGGCAGTTAGCTAGAATGACACGTAACTTTTCCAAATTTGGTCGTATGCTAGATGGTTTCTGTGGTGATATTTGGTTCGTCGCTATCTATCTAGGTATTATATTACGCTTGACCAATACAGATACTCTCTTTATGGAGTATAAATTATTAGCATGGGGATTGGCTGCTTTGGCAGGGTTATTCCACTCACGCCAAGCATCTTTTGCTGATTATTACCGCAATATTCATTTATATTTCCTAAAAGGGGAGCAGGGTAGTGAACTGAGTAGTTATAAATCTATTTGTGAGCGATATGACCAAATTAGTTTTAAAACTGATTTTTGGGAGAGTGCATTCCTATTCTTCTATCGTAACTACACACGTAATCAGGAGCGTACAACACCTAAGTTTCAGTTGATGATGGTGGCGTTAAAGGAGCGTTTCCCTGATGGCGTGGTTAGCGAAAAATTCCGCAACGATTTCCGAGCTAAGAGTAAACCTATGATGAAATACACTAATATCCTTTCATTTAATACGCGTGTTATTGCGCTGTTTGTTTCGTTATTTGTGGGGATGCCTTATCTATATTTTATTTTTGAAATAGTGGTACTTAATGCCATTCTTATATATATGTACCTTACGCATGAGCGTTTCTGTGCCAAATTCACTAAAGAGCTAAACGATGGATTATACTAATATTAAAGGGGTAATTTTTGATTACGGAGGTACAATAGATAGCCGTGGTGATCATTGGAGTGAGATTATTTGGGATGGTTACAAGCTAAATAACATAGCTATAACTAAAGAACAATTCCGTGAAGCGTATGTATATGCCGAGCGTGAACTTGCACGCGTTAAACATATCTTCCCTGAGGATGATTTCTACAAATTATTATTAGTGAAGATGCACTTAGAGCTAGGCTGCTTGGCGGAAAAGGGTTTGATTGAGGGTGTAAATGTTGAGCAGTTAGCCGTTAAGATTGCAACCTATTGTAACCAACAAGCGATAAACTCAGTAGAACAGGCACGCCCAGTTATTGAACAGTTAAGCAAACTATTTCCATTGGTGTTGGTAAGCAATTTCTATGGAAATGTTGAGGCGGTACTTAAAGCCTATGACTTACGCAGATATTTCCAAACCATCGTAGAGAGTGCGGTAGTTGGTGTTCGTAAACCTGACCCTGCTATTTTCCAATTAGGAGTTGATGCGCTATCGTTAGATGCAAATGAGGTGTTGGTAATAGGCGATAGTTATAAAAAAGATATCGTGCCAGCGCGCTCAATCGGTTGCCAAGTAATGTGGCTAAAGGGTAAAGGTTGGAGTGCAGATGAGGATGCACAAATAGATACATCAATCATAAAATCGCTAAATCAAGTTTTACAATTAATCAGGATATAGATATGTAATTAGGTGATATTAGACATTTAGAGATAGAAAGTGAACATAATAACTTCCTATTTGTTTAAATTAACTGAAAAACGACTGAAAAACATATTTTTTTCTTTTGTTTTTTATGAAAAATAGTTTACTTTTATCCCGATTTTTTAATCCTTTAAAAAGGTCCCATGAAAAATTAATAGTTATCATTTGAAGAAATAAATATTATATAAAATTTATGAGAGCCATATTTTTCTAACATAATTAAGTTGGGGATGCTTTCTGTAAAAAAAATAAAGATGGAAAAAATAGATGTGCAAAAACCTGAGGGCAAGTTAGGCGTACTTGTCGTTGGTATTGGTGGTGCGGTATCTTCTACTTTTGTGGTTGGTACATTAGCAGCTAGAAAGGGTTTAACTCAACCAATTGGTTCAATTACTCAATTATCTACAATTAGATTAGGTGAGGGGGAGAATGTTACTAATCCTAAGATTAAGGACGCACTTCCTCTAGCTAAATTAGATGATATAGTATTTGGTGGTTGGGATATTTTTGAAGATAACGTTTATGAAGCAGCCCTACATGCTAAGGTATTAGAGCAGAAAGATGTTGACTGTATCAAGGATGAACTTATCGCTATCAAACCTATGAAGGGTGCTTTCCTGAATGATTATGTTAAACGTCTGCATGGTACATGGATTAAATCAGCTCCAACTAAGTGGGATTTAATGCTAAAAATCAAAGAGGATATTGCCAACTTTAAGAAAGAGAATGGTTGCGATCGTGTAGTAGTACTTTGGTCTGCTTCAACTGAGGTGTATGTACCTATGACTGATACGCACATGACACTTGAGAAGTTGCAAAATGCCATGAAAAATAACTCACCTGAGATAGCTCCATCTATGCTTTACGCTTACGCAGCTATTGAGATGGGCGCACCATTTATCAATGGCGCACCAGCCTTAACAGTAGATATGCCTGCTATGTGGGAATTAGCTGAACAAAACTGTGTGCCAATCTGTGGTAAAGATTATAAGACAGGTCAAACAATGTTGAAAACAGTACTTTCTCCAATGTTACGCACTAGAATGTTAGGATTAAGTGGATGGTTCTCAACTAATATATTAGGTAATCGTGATGGTGAAGTATTAGATGATCCAGATTCATTCAAAACTAAAGAGGTATCTAAGCTATCAGTTATTGATACTATCTTAAAACCAAATGAATATCCTGAACTTTATGGAAATATCTTCCATAAGGTACGTATCAATTATTATCCTCCACGCGGTGATAATAAAGAGGGTTGGGATAATATTGATATCATTGGTTGGATGGGTTATCCAATGCAATTAAAGGTGGATTTCCTTTGTCGTGACTCAATCCTAGCAGCTCCACTATGTCTAGACCTTGTGTTGTTATCTGATTTAGCGTTAAGATGTAAATTCTCAGGTATTCAAAGTTGGTTATCATTCTATTTCAAGAGTCCAATGCACCCATTGAACCAAGATCCAGAGCATGACCTATTTGCACAAAATGTAATCTTACGTAACAAAATGCGTGAAATTATAGGTGAACCAGCACAATCATTTATCGACTAATCATAGCGATAGAATAATTATAATATAATAGAGCAACTAATATCTTATATAATATTGGTTGCTCTACTTGTGTCAATGATTAAAATAAATTCATTAACAATATATTTGTAATTTTGTGAATATTAAATTATTATATATCTTTGCAATAGATAATCTAAAACTAATTGCCTATGGGAAAATAAAAAGAAAAAACTATTGAAAACTTTCATTAGCTAAAGTTTATAGCCTAATACTATAAATAAAAAGCTAAATCACATAAAAGCGTTAGCTTTAATCTTGCTTCTCTGAAACTTAGGAAATTTCAAAAAGCAGTCAAGAGTAAAGTGTAAGCGCTCACGATTCGTTTCGTGGGCTTTACTCATTATTTGACTGCATAGGTATCCTAAGACCTCAGAGAACAAATAAAAGTATTGTCCCACGTTTTTTTATGTGCATACAATAAGGGACAGAGTTAATTTAATAATAATGAAAATACACTTTATTTATGAATATAATAAAATTATTTAGAATTGTTTTGTTTCTACTTATTACGGTAGTGACAAGCTCATGTGCAACTATTTTTACAGGCTCAAAATCAAAAGTAACTTTTGATTTTGAGCCTGTAAACTGCTGATCGTCTTACAGTAGATGGTAAGGAATATAATTATGTGCGTTTCCCATATGAAACCAAAGTAAAGAATGGTTTCAAATAGTCTAAAGTAACTGCGGAAAGTAAAGGTTATGAGGATTGTGATTTGACAATTGATAAGAAATTTAATGGTTGGACAATTGGTAATATTGTTTTTGGTGGTATTCCAGGATTCGCAGTTGATGCAGCAACAGGAGCAATGATGAAAGTTGATAAAAACAAATATTATTTAATGTTTTTACCTACTGCTGCAACTGCTGATGTAGTTGCTAAAAAGGCTGTTGAAGAGGAAACAAGTCAAGTCTCAGGATATGGTGATACTACGTTAGAAAGAACGGTTATTAGATGGTATGTTGAATCTGCACCTAGAGGAGAGATGTATATTGGCGTGTTGTTTCATCTACTCCAGATGTTAAGAATACTAATCAAAGCTATCTTGGTACAACACCTTATGAGTCAACCGAAGCATTTGATGTAATGGGGCTTACTTATAATAATTCAGGAAATGTACAAATAGAGATTACTTGTGAAAAGCCTGGCTATATTACTCAAAAGAAGCGATTTAATGTTCGTCAAGCAATTGATCAAAAAGAGGTTTCAACTAAATTTAATTTAGTTGTAGAGGATTAAGAGGGCTGAATAATAAGGGGACTTCTTAAAATTGAATTTTAACGCTTTTCTACTTCGATACTTCATCTTCGCATTTTACAAAATGCACCGTAGGCACCGCTACGCTCACATTTTGAAAAATACAAATCTAAAGCATCAAAATAAATAATCGAATAAAACCAATTATTAGAAGTCCCCATAACTAATAAATCCCAACCAATTTCTATGGTTGGGGCTTATTAGCTATTATTTATATCATGGGGAGAGTTATGCTTTCGCTTCCCATCCTAGTGCGCTTGCTCCTAAGACTGCTGCATCGCTCTCTTTTAGGCTAGAGATTAAGATCTTAGTTTTACCTTTGAAGATGCTAACAGTGTTCTTTTCTAGTGATTCACGTAATGGTTTAAGTAATAACTCACCAGATTTAGCTAATCCACCGAATAGAACTACTGCTTCTGGACTAGAGAATGTGATAAAGTCAGCAAATGCTTCACCTAACATATTACCTGTATATTCAAATACCTCTTTAGCTATTGCATCACCAGCTATGGCTGCATCATATACATCTTTAGATGTAATCTCTTCGATAGGCATATCTCTAAGAAGTGATGGTTCAGTGCGTATCTCAAGATATTCACGTGCTGTGCGTGCGACACCTGTTGCTGAGGTATATGCTTCTAAACAACCTGTTCTGCCACAACCACAAAGACGTCCATTTTGGCGTTTCATGATTACGTGTCCTAGCTCACCAGCAAATCCATCATGTCCATATACTAACTGACCATTTACTACGATACCACTACCAACGCCTGTACCTAATGTTATCATAATGAAATCTTTCATACCACGTGCTACGCCGTAAGTCATCTCACCGATTGCTGCTGCATTAGCATCATTAGTTACTGTTACTGGTAAGCCAAATTTCTCTGATACTAATTCAGCTAAATGAACTGGCATCTCCCAAGGAAGATTTACGCTATCAGCAATAATACCAGTAAAGTAGTTAGCGTTAGGCGCACCTATACCTATACCGTGAATCTTATCTGTTGCGTCATTTACCTCTATTAGCTTAGATGCTTCAGCGTGTAACTCAGCAATATAATCTTTTACATCGCTATGCTTTTGTGTTTTAATACTACTGCTTGATAATACATTACCTCGCGCGTCAACAATTCCAAATACAGTGTTAGTACCGCCTATATCGATACCAAGTACATAAGGTTTACTCATGATTTTTATTTTTAATGGTTAGAAATTATCTATTTGAAACAAATTTATAACAAAAAAATAATATTTCAAACTATGAACTCATCTTTTATTGATTACATCCTATTTTTTGTGTATTACTGATTGGTAAAAATGGGTAGAGTAAGAAATATTTGTCAAACATTATACTCTTAGTTTTATGTTTGTATCTGAAAGAATACTTATTGGAAATCTAAAGCATCAAAATAAATAATCGAATAAAACCAATTATTAGAAGTCCCCAATAATTATTTTTAGAGGTCAGTTTCTAGAATTCCCCTTTAGAATAATTAACAATATTGTATGGCTAAATATAGCAAACTTACTTCTAATTTGGAGTTGTTTAGGATTTATGTAAAGGTAATGTTATTGACATTGCCCTTTTGTTATTTATTTGGGGGAAATTAGTTATCTTTGCATAATGGAATTTGATTTAATTACGACTGATAAGAATAGTAGTGCTAGGGCTGGGGTTGTCAAAACAGCTCATGGCGATATTCAGACACCTATATTTATGCCTGTGGGTACGTTGGGTAGTGTTAAGAGTGTGCATCAACATGAATTGCGTGATGATATTAAGGCTCAGATTATCCTAGGTAATACCTACCACCTATATTTACGCCCTGGTATGGGGGTGATGGAACAAGCAGGTGGATTGCATAAGTTTAATGGTTGGGAACGTCCTATCCTAACTGATAGTGGAGGTTTCCAAGTTTTCTCGCTTTCACAAAACAGAAAGCTAAAGGAGGAGGGTGCATATTTCCGCTCACATATTGATGGTTCAAAACATCTGTTTACTCCTGAGGGTGTGGTAGATATTCAACGCACTATTGGTTCTGATATTATGATGGCTCTGGATGAATGTACTCCAGGTGATGCGTCGTATGAGTATGCGCGTAAGTCATTGGCATTGACTAATCGTTGGTTGCAGCGTGGTTGGAATCACTTTAATTCTACTGAACCTAAATATGGTTTTAGTCAAACTTTCTTCCCAATTGTACAGGGGTGCGTATATCCTGAACTGCGTCGTGAGTCCGCTAAATTTGTAGCTGAGCTTGGGGCTGAGGGTAATGCAATAGGTGGTTTGGCTGTTGGGGAACCTACTGATAAGATGTACGAGATGATTGAGGTGGTAAATGAAATTCTACCTACCGATAAACCTCGCTACCTAATGGGAGTGGGTACTCCAGCTAATATCCTTGAGGCTATTGAACGTGGTGTGGATATGTTTGACTGTGTTATGCCTACCCGTAATGGTCGTAATGGTATGCTATTTACCCGTAATGGTATTATGAATATGCGCAACAAGAAATGGGAGTGTGATTTCTCACCAATCGAGATTGGGGGTGCATCCTATGTCGATGAGCAATATTCACGTGCTTACCTGCGCCATCTGTTTATCTCACAGGAGATTTTAGCTATGCAGATTGCATCTATTCATAACCTTGCTTTCTACTTATGGTTAGTGGGTGAGGCTCGTAAACATATCTTGGCAGGTGATTTTAAGAGTTGGAAAGATCAGATGATAATTAACGTTACACGTCGCTTGTAATAATTTAAGTATGAGAAACATTTGGACTACTATACGAAGTAAATTAGGAATTAAGGTTCTGGATATATATATTATACGTAAGTTTTTGGGGACTTATGTGTTCTCAATACTATTGTTGTTGGCTATTGTAATTGTTTTTGATATAAACGAGAAGTTAAATGCTATCTTGTCAGCTCCGTTGGAGGCTACTGTATTTGACTATTTCTGGAATTTTTTGCCATACTTTGCTAATCAGTTTAGCCCACTGTTTACCTTTATTTCGGTAATATTCTTTACATCTAAGATGACTGATAATTCTGAAATTATCGCTCTACTATCAGCAGGGGTTAGTTTCAAACGGTTAATGTTACCATATATGGTGGCTGCTGCTATTATCGCAGGATTCTCATATTGGCTGAGTGCTTATGTTATCCCACCAGCTAATGTTGAACGTATTGAATATACTAATAAATATGTACGAAATAGAAAGGTGGAGTATGGAACTAATATCCAGTTGCAGGTTTCACCAGGGGTAATTGCCTTTATGTCACGATATGATAATAATGTTAAGCGTGGTTATCGTTTCTCGCTTGAGGAGTTTGATGGGAAGGTGCTAAAATCACGTATGACAGCTAAGACTATCAAGTATGATACATTATATCGTTGGACTGCATCAGACTATGTAATTAGAAACTTTGAGGGACTCAAGGAGGAGATTACTCGTGGTAGTTCACTAGATACGATTATACCTTTTGAACCGCGTGATTTCCTAATATCTGAGGGAGATCAAGAGATATTGACTACACCACAGCTACGCACATATATATCTAAACAGCGTAATCGCGGAGTTGCTAATATCAAGGCGTTTGAGATTGAACTAGAGAAACGTTATGCAATGACTGGTGCCGCCTTTATCCTAACCGTTATAGGTTTCTCGCTTTCCTCACGCAAGGTGCGTGGTGGTATGGGTGTGAATATTGGTATCGGGTTGATATTAAGTTTCGCATATATACTATTCTCAACCGTTACATCAACATTTGCCATCTCAGGGGCAACATCCCCATTTATCGCAATGTGGATTCCCAACCTAATATTTATAGCTATCGCAGTTTACCTATACCGCAAAGCTGCTATGTAATGTATATGTACAATTATAAGAATTGTCGATATTTATCCTTGTAAATAGGTTTAAATAACAATGGCTGCCGACAAAAATCGACAGCCATTGTTGTAAGTAATCAGCACCTATTCCTCTTCAACCCAATCCACTCGCATAATTTTATCGCCAACATCACATCTCAGAAATCTTTCCAATTCCTTAATATGATAGCGACTTATTCGTTCTGCTACGCGAAGTTGATCTATATCCTTTGATGAGATAAGGCGGTTGTAGAGTTTGTTAAATGCCTCGAATGGGAAGTCTGTAATCTCTCTAACCTTGTCGAAGCTATACTTATTAATTAGCGATTTGACAAGACATTTGATTTCAGCTCGTTCGCAACCAACCCATGCAGCTATCTCAGCTAAACGCTCGAAATAATCATCAAAACGGTCTGTATGATAGTTCTCATTACGAAACTCTTCCCTCTCCTCCCTTGTGTTTAGTTGACACATAACCTCATCGTAATACTCATAATTGGTATTATCTTCATATTCGCCAATGTTGATACCAAAATGTTTACCAAGAATTTCCATTCGCCACATAGGTTGCACAATTATTTGACCATCTTTGGTTGAGATAAGGTTGTTCGCTCTAGTTTCTGTGTAGGGGCAGTTGTAATTAAATGTGCGATAATTAACTTCGTAATAAGGATAGTAAAGTGTATTTTCCATAATTCGTTTATTTTAAATAGTTTTTTGGGGACTTCTAATAATTGGTTTTATTCGATTATTTATTTTGATGCTTTAGATTTGTATTTTTCAAAATGTGAGCGTAGCGGTGCCTACGGTGCATTTT
>JAWXTT010000036.1:0-15943 GCA_044433325.1 Bacteroidales bacterium | reverse complement strand
ATGACTTAACAATATAGAAAAGTTTAGACTTACCAGTATCTTTAATTTGTAATCTCATAGTTAAATGTATAAATATACTAAAATATACCACAAAGATACAAACAATATTTGACAAAAAAAAAGAGATTTAACAATAAATCTCTCAATTAGTTACATTTTTTTTATTTTTGCAGAAGTGTCAAACTCCCGAACCATAAATAACAACAATTTTTCCCATCTGATTATTTTTTTTAAAATTTTTATTAGCAAAGTAACTGATAAAAATTTAATCAGTAAATAACTATTATTTGGTAATTTACTACCCAAAAAGAGCATCGCATTACTAAAAAATAATTATAGAGGAATATTTTGTATAAATCCTATATTCTATTTATATTTGTTGGATATTATATCTTAGGATTAATTATGTGGTGTAATCCTAGAAAATAATAATAGTATGAGTGAGATAAATAAGGATAATTTTATAGATGAATTGGGGGTTAAATATAGTGCTGACCGTAAGAGGTTAATAAAAGCTCCTAAAGATATTACTACGTATGAGATTGCAGAGGGTACGGAGGTAATTTATAAGTGTGCATTTGAATATTGCGAAAATCTTACTAAGATTGTGATACCTGAAAGTGTAATTGAAATTGAGTGCCATGCTTTCTGGGGGTGTGAAAAGCTAACTACTATTAATATACCTAAGGGGATAACTAAAATTAATGATGGTACTTTTGGGGTGTGTCGTTCACTTACACAAATTATTATTCCTGAAGTTGTAGATGAAATTGGAAATGGAGCCTTTATAGCTTGTAATTCTCTCACTAATATTCATATACCTAGTGGAGTCACCACAATTGGTCATTGTGCCTTTGATGAATGTACTAGCCTTACCAAAATAAATATACCTTGCGGGGTGACTAAAATAAACAGTAATCTATTTGCGCGTTGTAAAAATCTAACTAACATAACTATCCCTAATGGAGTAACTGAAATAGAGGAACAAGCATTTTGGCATTGTGAGAATCTTATTAGCGTAAATATTCCTAAGGGGGTGACCATGATTGGAGAGGCTGCTTTCTCAGGCTGTTATAATCTTGCTAATATTGATATTCCTGAGGGGGTAACCATGATTGAAGCATACACATTTATTTGGTGTAGTAGCCTTACTGAAATTCATATTCCTAAAGGGGTGACCATGATTGGAGAGGCTGCTTTTGAAGGATGTAGCGGACTTACTAATATTGATATACCTGAGAATGTTACTGAAATAGGTCGCTCTATTTTCGAGGAGTGTAGCGGACTTACTACTATTAATATTCTTGGGAATGTTACTAAAATTGGTGATTACTGTTTCTTTAGATGTGATAACCTCACTAGCATTACTATTCCTAAAGGGGATAATCAACTACGCCAATTAATTATTGATAGTGATATCAAGGATAAGAAACTCACGGAGATTATTAAGCATACTTAAACCTCTGATACCATAATTTTGTTACTAATAAAAAACAAAATTATGGAGAAGATTAAAGGAACTAAGACAGAAGCTAACCTAAAGAAAGCGTTAGATAGTGAAGCTCTAGCTGTTACTAAATACACTCTCTTTGCCAAGAAAGCTAAAAAGGATGGATATGTGCAGATAGGTGATATATTTGAGCAAACAGCTGCTAATGAGATGGAACATGCCAAGATTTGGTTTAAACTACTTCATGGTGATGAGATGCCTGATAGTGAAAGTAACCTACTAGATGCCATTGATGAGGAGAATTATGAGTGGAGTGATATGTATGATAACTATGCCCGTGAAGCTCATGACGAAGGGTTTGAACGCATAGCTTTTCTATTTGAAAAGATTGCAGCTATCGAGAAGGAGCATGAAACACGCTACCGCAAACTACTATCCAATATAAAAAAAGGGATAGTATTCTCACGCGATGGCGACCAAATATGGGAATGTATAAAATGCGGACATATAGTAATAGGACACAAAGCCCCCGCAGTATGCGCCGTTTGCCAACACCCAAAAGGATATTTCGCTATTAAATCTGAAAATTACTAATTAAATTATGTATAGTGGTGGCTAAGTTACGCTTGGTTACTTCGGTAGTCATTGCTAACTCTAGTGGGGTATTGGCTGGGTGTATTTGTATTACTAGGCTAATACCATATTCTGATAGATTGATAGTGTTAATATCATCTGAAACTATTCCTGCTAATGCTATTACAGGGGTGTTTGTGCGTTTGGCTCGCGCTGCTATGCCATTGATAACTTTCCCTTTAAAGGATTGTGAATCGATGCGCCCCTCTCCTGTAATTACCATATCTGCACCAACTAATAAGGAATCAAAATCAACTGCATCTAACACCATATCAATCCCTGACGATAACTGCGCACCTAACATAGCTACTAATCCACCTGCTACACCACCAGCAGCTCCGCTACCTTGCAGTGTGGAAATATCAACACCACAACATCGCTCTAACACTTGGCTAAATGCACGCAATCCATTATCTAAAAACTGCACCTGCTCAGGGGTTGCTCCCTTTTGTGGAGCATACAGATAAGCTGCTCCGTTATTACCATAAAATGTTGAGTTTACATCACAAGCAATAGTGAAACGTATATTATCTAATTGTGGATCTTTTCTGCTAAAATCTATCTTATTTATTGCCTCTAAGCTATTGCCAATAGGGGGTAATTCTACTCCGTATGTATCATAAAACCTAACCCCTAAAGCAGCCATAATCCCTATGCCTGCATCATTGGTTGCACTACCACCTATCGATAATAGTATATCCTTACAACCACGACTAATAGCATCACAAATTAACTCTCCTACTCCATAAGTAGTGGTGAGTAGTGGATTGCGCTCCTGCTGTGTAAGTAATGGCAAACCTGCCGCCTCAGCTAACTCTATAATAGCTTTTTTATCCGATATAGCATAACGCGCTCTAATAGGGCGCATCAATGGGTTATTAACAACCTTAGTGATAAAAGTGAATTTATCTTTTGCTGAATGTAACAGAGCATCCAAAGTGCCCTCGCCACCATCTGCCATAATCACCTTTTCAATAGAGTAATCATTACTAACAGCTTTTATCGCTTGTTCAGCAACTTCAGCTAACTCTAACGAGCTTAACGAACCCTTAAAACTATCAAATGCTAATATTATCCTACCCATAACCGCATAATTAATTTTTACGAATATAGTAATTTTATAGCAAATATCGCTGTGAAATGAAAATTTAACGCCTAAACTCTTGCAATTTTCCTAAAATCACCATATCTTTGCAATCGCTTAGAGGAAAAACATCCCTAAAGCCTGGTCCTATAGCTCAGTTGGTTAGAGCATCTGACTCATAATCAGGGGGTCCATGGTTCAAGCCCATGTGGGACCACCCCGTAAAAAAAGAATTTGCTTATTTATTGCAAATTCTTTTTTTTTGCTAGTGGGGCTTGTTAGGGGCTTGTTAGGGTTTTCTCTAGGGTTAGTAGGGATATTATGTGTTCGCGGTGGTTGTTGCGGAATTGGTTGACATATTCGTTGGCGTTGCGTATTATCTTTTTAGCTTCGTCGGGGTGGTTTATGTAGTAGTTTATACGCTCTTCTAGATTGCTATAATCATCTGCTATATGGATATAGTGGTAGTTTGGGATTAGTCGTCCCTCCATAAACCATGTTTCAAATTCTGGGGTTGGCATTACTGCTATGGAGTTTGAGGACATTACCCATTTTAGGTTACTAGCTACATCGTTACCCTCTAATGCAAGTATAAACTTATATTTAAGTTGCTCATTGATAGTCATCTTTCCCTGATTCCACTCTTTGCGGCCATTGCGGCTAGTATCTCCCAGATTTACTAGTTTATGGTGGAAATAGAGTTCAAAAAATCTCACTCTTTTTTCCTTTCCAGGTATCTTTCCGCGAAAAATTACTCTATCCATCTTCTCCTCCCATTCCATCTTGTCATTAACAAAGGTGAAATGCCTATTCTTATTTAGTTTCATAAGGATAGAATTTTCATTTGCCCCATTGATAGGTCTGCTTTTTACTATGGCAGGGTGTTCTGGGATATATGTAACATCCCCCCACTCTAGTGCAACGCGTAATTTCGGATTAAAGTAATTACATATTTCGACTGTGTCAAAGTAATAACTAGAAGCATTATCTCCACGCTTTATATCCTTTATAGATACGGTATTAGTGGTAAATAAACTATTATTATCAAGTTTATTATAATACTTAACACGATCTATTATATAGTTGTAATCGCTACGTCTAGGTGCATTATTAATGAGATGCTTCCCCATTCTACGAAATATGAAATGTGGAACTAACCGTCTTAAATTTCCCTTTAGATAATATAGTAGTTTGTTGTTTTTTCCGCTATTGATATTGTAATATATTCCCATATATGGTTATAAGTATTTGTCTATATCCTTATTGCTCTTCTCGTTTTCTATATCCTCTTGGATTTTGCTAAGGGCATAAAAGATATAGTTTGCATCGATAACTGCTTGAATAAATCCAATTTTACCCTCACGGAATCCCCCTTTGAAAAAATATCTTTTAATAAAACGGAACGCTGGCATATAAAATAATTGGATGAAGTGATACTTTTTACGACGTTTAATACGCTCATTCTCAGTATATGTATTCATCTTACGGATAATATCATAGTAGCTATCATTTGCTAGATGTATAAAGGCTAGCTCTCCCCTCTTTTTAGGGATATACTCTACAGCTCCATCAATGGTTGGCATGGTATGGACATTGGGGCTCCAATAGCTGCCATCTCTCTTGAAGAATCTAAGAATATAGTCAGGGTAATAGCTACGCATAAACCGCCCTACTATAAAGTTCTTACGCGGAATATATAATCCTGCACTTGGGTTATCTTTAGCTATATGACGATATAAATATTCGCGCAGTTCAGGGGTAACTAATTCATCGGCATCTACCACTAATACCCATCGGTTACTAGCTGATTGGATGGCAAAGTTACGTGCAGGCTCAGCTGATTTATAGTTATTATTAGGGAATGTAACTATCTTACAATCATAGGATTGTGCAATAGTGATGGTGTTGTCACTACTCTCCATATCACAAATGACTATCTCATCAAAAGCCTGTACCGAGTCTAATACACGAGTCAGAAACTTTTCGGCATTATATGTATTGATTACTACTGAGATTTTATTCATAACTATTTATCCCCCTCTCCCAATTAACTTTTTTAATTTACGTTTGCGGGCTTGCCCCTTTTTATATTTGGCACGAGCCTTTAGTGCTTGTTCTATTAATTCTGTACGCTTGCTACTATCTATATTATCAGCGTAATAGCTTGCCACCACTGTTGTTTGTTCAATATCGTCATGCAGACACTTGAAGTTCTGCATCAACACTCCCCTATCTTTAACATTAAATAGCATCCTATTTATATCTATTAGGTAGAAGTTATACCCCCCACCCTCATCAATATTATATAGTATATTCCCTGGCGAGAAATCTTTATGAAACACCCCTTTAGTGTGTAGTTTAGTTATAAATGCACCGAGGTTTTTCAACAGTAGTTCTCTATTTTCAATCTTTTCCCACCAACGTATATCGTTAGCCTCTAATTTGGTCGAGATATAGTAGCTGTGTTCTATCAACCCACCCTTATATATCTCGATATATGCGATAGGTTCAGCTGTGCCAATAGCTAATCGGCATAACTCCTGTGCATTATCGTATGAGCGTTTAGCCTTACTATCACGAAAATAGCTATAAATAACACGGTTCAAGATGCTAGGAACATGGAACGATTTGATTACCAGATTAACCCCATTAACAGTGTTAGCGTAAATTTGGTTACGTGCATTGTATATCACATCCCCTAATACGTCACTGCTTATTGAGGGGATATTGTGTATATATTCCTCAATAAATGAAAATTTTGGATTTATTATAACCTTACTTTTCAATGGTGTTTACTATTTTAGGTTCAAATATACATCTTTTATCTTAAAATAGAAACTATTCCATAATATCTCTCTTTCGTGCCTGCTGATATTTCAGATACTCTGCATTTGCATTAGCGATGCTAATCTCACGACCAGCCTTGCCATCAATCATACCCTTTTTGATTATATAATATTTTATAAAAGTTTTTAGCCACATAATGCGTGGTTTAAATATATTGCCATGATTATTATCAGCACGTAGGATGGATGCATCAATCTGTGCTATCTTATTCATCTTAGATACATATTCCTCAGGTGTAGCACAGCGATAATGGAATAGATAGCCATCAATTAAGTTGACACGTAATGATTTAGGGTAAACTACGCTCTCCTTAACATCACGTAGATTCCACCCCGCATATCGCTTGTCAAATAACCTTACTTGCGTATCTGGAAACCATCCACAGTGTTTGATAGGGATACCACAATATAGATTTAACACCGAGAATGAATAGATGTGATGTTTCTCTAAACCGTTGATTTTTAATTTTATAATTGCCTCACGTAAATCACTATCAAGGGTTTCATCTGCATCAATCGAAAGAATGTAACTGTTGGTTGCTAGCGAAACTGCATACTGTTTCTGTACTCCAAAACCAGCAAAGCGACGTTGACGAACTATACAGTTATACTTTTCACATATCTCCACCGTCTTATCAGTCGAGAATGAATCAATAACAATAATCTCATCAGCAACACCTTGTAGAGAAATTAAACATCGCTCAATATTCTCCTGCTCATTCTTAGTAATAATTGTGGCAGTAATCGCTTCCATACATTCTATTAAAAATTAACTATTTACAAAGATAATCTATTTACGTTTCATATACAATTCTCGCTCATTTTTTTCCATCCGCTCTATTGCGTAGCGCAATGTTGTGCGTGGTAGTTGTGGCGTGTATTCATTTAGGAAGTTGCGTAAACACTCAATATCACGCTTCCCCACTTCACGTAACATCCACCCCATTGCCTTATGGATTAAGTCATGTTTATGATTGATGAACTTACGGCATAATTCTAGCGTCTGCCCGAACTCTCCACCACGTATTAAACCGAGTGTAGAAACAATGGCAACACGTTCACCCCATAAATTACCGCTATCACTCATCCCTTTGATTAAGGTGTGTTCCTTGTCATAGTTTAATGAATAGTCACCTAAAATGTATGGTGCGGACAAGTCAACTAAATCCCAATTATTATAGTGATGGTAATTGGTTGTGTAAAATTTCACAATTTCCTGTTTTGTGGTTTCATCACTAACTTTATATTTTTTGACTAACGCGATTAGTGCAGCTAACCTAAATTCATGTATTGGGTCTGTTAATAATTCGTGAATCTCAACAAATGTCAAATAATAATAATTTTCTGAAATAGCTCTATTTTGCGGAACAGTCATTCCGATGAAAATATCACCTTCGCCATATTGACCCTTGCCAGTTTTGAAAAATCGTGAAAGTTGCTTTGCCTTGCTAGCCGATGCAACTTCTCTTAGTTGGTTGCGCCATTTAGTTGTTGTCATATCATTTTTTTACAAATATACTAATAAATATTAATTTTATATGATTGAAAATTAGATTTACGCTTATAACTATTCAGTCTAATTAGAATTTTAAAATCTCAGCGCGCTTAATACCCAGTAATGTGCTGATAAATAGTTAGATAGTTTGTTTTTAGACTTAATAGATTTTTATTCAGAAAAATGATGAAATGTAATTTTTTCAAAATGATAGCAATAATTGCAAAATTTTAGTAACTTTGTAACAATTACACTTAAATATATATCAAATGGTACTAAATTATATTTGGATTGCATTTTTTGTTATCGCTTTTGTTGTTGCGTTGTATGAAACTATCTTTCATGGAAACATTTCTATATGGAGCGAAATAATGAATACATCATTCGACTCTGCCGCTACGGCATTTCAGATTTCATTAGGTCTAACAGGTATCCTAACTTTATGGATGGGTATTATGAAAATTGGCGAAGAGGGTGGGGTGATACAATTCCTAAGTCGATTAATAAGTCCATTGTTCTGTCGCTTGTTCCCAGGAATCCCTAAAGGTCACCCTGCATCAGGTGCGATATTTATGAATATCTCAGCTAATATGTTAGGGCTGGATAACGCGGCAACCCCCTTAGGGTTGAAAGCGATGCAAGATTTACAATCATTAAATAAACAGAAGGATACTGCTACGGATTCGATGTTGATGTTCTTAGTGCTAAATGCATCGGGTCTTTGCTTGATACCTATTGGGGTTATGATGTATCGCGCACAGTGTGGTGCTTCCAATCCTACTGATGTGTTTATCCCTATTCTTTTAGCTACCTTTATTGCTACGGTGGTAGGGGTGGTTGCTCTATGTATAAAGCAGAAAATTAAATTATTAGATCCTGTTATTATAGCATATTTAGGTGGGTTATCTGCTGTAATTGGTGCTATCGTTTGGTTCTTATCGTCACTACCTCAAGAGCTTGTTACTGAGTACTCTACCTTTGCGGCTAACTTGATACTATTTACTGTAATTACATCCTTTATATTAGCAGGTTTTTTTAAACGTATTAATGTGTATGACGCATTTATTACAGGAGCAAAGGAGGGTTTTAAAACCGCTGTGATGGTTATTCCGTACCTTGTGGCAATACTTGTTGCTATTGGTATGTTCCGCGCCTCTGGTGCTATGGATGTGTTTACTGATTCAGTGACTAGCTTAATCGCGTGGATGGGATTTGATACTAGTTGGGTAGGGGCGTTGCCTACTATTCTAATGAAACCATTAAGTGGTAGCGGTTCACGCGCTATGATGGTGGATGCGATGCAGAACTTCGGTCCTGACTCGTTCGTTGCGTTAGTTTCGTCATGTATTCAAGGTAGTACAGATACTACATTCTATATTCTAGCAGTATATTTCGGTAGTGTGGGGGTTACTAAAACACGATACGCCGTACCATTTGCGCTATTCGCAGATATTGTAGGGTCGATATCGGCGGTGACCATGGCATACTTCTTCTTCGGCTAGACAGAAGTTAAATAGCTTGGCGACTTTGGCACTTCCTTTGCCTAAAAAATGCTCACGGTGCAGAGCCTGCACTCCCATTTATCACGCCTGACGTGGCTAGAGAAATATAAACGAGTACCCAAAAAAACGATTTTGGGTACTCGTTATTTTAATATGTACCCGAAAACGCGGTTTCGGGTACATATTTTTTTTGTTATCTTACATTTTTTCCAACGAATAAATGAGTTTACCCCCTTTTTATTGTTGAGAATTGTGTTTTTCGTGTTCTTTTGTTACCTTTGTTATACTCTACATAGGATAATAGCGTGGAAACACGTCATTATTTGGTTATTGGTCAATATTTTATATTGTATCAATGGCTATCTGCATAGGCGGTTTCATCTCCTGTGTAGGTAGTTAATGCGCCTACTGCTATTATCTAGTGTAGAGTAACAGGTCGGATGGAGCTGCCTCTCTTTTTCATCCACCATTATTACTAACCTTTAAATTAAATGACAATGGATGAGAGAATTAAACTAGAAACTACTGTAAGTTACAGATTGGTTGAGGATGAAAAGAAACGTCTGTATATAGCGTTGGGATTAGTACATTATAGATATAATCGTGTTCCTGAGTAAAAAGAGAATCAGCTTTTGTCGAGATTACGTGGCGAATTTAAACGGTTCAATAGCGAATTAGTAAGACTACATGAGCTAGACCCAAATAATCTAATCATAAATCAACTAAGTAACTTTATTAGCATGCGCTATGGAGAATTAAATCGATTATCACCCTCTCATGAAACACAATTATCAGAGTAAAGCCTGTAAAATAGTGCAGTACAGAACTAGATAACACGTAAAATAGTGCAGTTATAAAGATGTAAACACGTAAAATAGTGCAGTACAGAACTAAATAATATGTAAAATAGTGCAGTTACTACGCTTTTTATTTATATATTAATTTTCACTAACTTAGAGAAATATTTAAGAGTGAGCAAGTTATTTTAAAAATATTTCTTATATCTATGCTGTATTTGTAGTCTCAATAAGCCTCATATTATACCATTATATATATATGAAATATTTTTGTATGAAACATTTTTGTATGAAACAAAAATGTTTCATATATTTGCAATATACTAATACGATACTATTATGAATACTCCATTTGTTTTTGGTAAGATTGCGCAGTTTGAAAACTTTACTGACCGTGAAGATGAAACTAAATTATTGGTTTCTAATTTTAAATCTCTTATTAATACTATAATAATTTCACCTCGAAGGTGGGGTAAATCGTCGTTGGTGGCTAAGTCCTCTGAGTTGGCTTTACAGGAGGATTCTAGCCTTAGAATTTGTAAAATTGATCTTTTTAATGTGCGTAATGAGGAGCATTTTTATGAGCTATTAGCACTCTTTATATTAAAAGAAACATCGAATAAATGGGAAGAAATTGCTGATGGAGCTAAACGTTTCTTCTCTCATTTGCTACCTAAAATATCATTTACTCCTGATGGGGTAGGTGAGATTTCATTGGAATTTAATTGGGAAGAAGTGAAACGTAATCCAGACGCAATATTAGATTTGGCTGAGAAAATTGCAATAGAAAAGAATCTTAAAATAGTAATTTGTATAGATGAATTTCAGAATATAGCTGAGTTTGAAAATCCTAGCTATTTTCAGAAGAAACTTCGCTCACATTGGCAATTGCAACAGAGGGTTTCATACTGTTTATTTGGCAGTAAACGTCACATGATGTTGGACGTTTTTACCAATAGTTCTATGCCGTTTTATAAGTTTGGCGATATTCTTTTTCTTGAAAAGATTAATACAGTATCATGGATGGGGTTTATTTCTGAGCGTTTCACCTCAACAGGGAAATCTATTACCAATGATTGTATTAGTTTGATTGTTTCTCTTGCTGAGAATCATCCATATTATGTTCAGCAGTTAGCTCAACAGGTGTGGCTACGCTGTGAGAATAGGTGTACAATAGATATCGTTAAACAAGCACATACCAGTATTGTTCAACAACTTAGCCTGTTGTTTGTAACTATCACTGAGGGGTTGACTGCTAATCAATTAGGATTACTTAAAGCTCTGATTGTAGGGGAGGAGTCGTTATCCTCTAAGGGTGTTATTGATAGATATAGATTGGGTACATCAGCAAATGTGACTCGTGCTAAAAAAGCTTTAATTGAGAAGGATATATTAGATAATCGTGCAACTATTTTAGCTTTTCAAGACCCAATATACTCATACTGGCTTAAAGAGTGCTATTTTGGTATTTAATTGCTCTATAAAAGAATTTTGCTACTAAGGGATAGTTGTTGTATCTTTGTGGTTGAATAAGTGAAGATTATGGTAAAGGTAAAGATTTTATCTGATGGGGTGGATGCTCCTAAGTTGAATGTTGATTTATTGCAGGGGTGGATTGAAGCTGTTGCACGTCTTTATGGTCGTGGGGTAGGGGAGATAAGCTACATTTTCTGTAATGATGAGAAGATATTGGAGGTTAACCGCCAATATCTGGAGCATGACTATTATACAGATATAATAACCTTTGACTATTCACGCCCTAAACGTATTAGTGGGGATATGTTTATATCGCTTGATACGGTGGCTAGTAATGCTGTGTTGGTTAACTCAGCTTATCGTGACGAGTTATTGCGTGTTGTGATTCATGGTGTTTTACACCTATGCGGTATTAAAGATAAGAGTAAAAGTGAACGTGAGGCAATGGAAAGTGCTGAAAATCAGGCTTTAAGGATGCTTCCATCTGATATATTATAATAAGTATGGTATTTGATTTTGATGTAATAGTAGTTGGTGCTGGTCATGCAGGTTGCGAGGCTGCTGCTGCTGCTGCTAATTTAGGTTCTAAGACATTGTTAATAACAATGGATATGAACAAGATTGCTCAGATGAGCTGTAATCCTGCTGTTGGTGGTATCGCTAAGGGGCAGATAGTGCGTGAAATAGATGCGCTAGGTGGACAGATGGCAATAGTTACAGATTCATCAGCCATACAATTTAGAATGCTTAATCGCTCGAAAGGTCCTGCTATGTGGAGCCCACGCGCGCAATCTGACCGTATGCGTTTTATGGAGGAGTGGCGTAATGTTTTGGATTCAACTGATAATCTATCTATATGGCAAGATTCAGTAACTTCACTTATCATTGAGGATAATCAGGTTAAGGGTGTTGGTACTAATTTAGGGGTAAATTTCACGGCTAAATCGGTTGTTTTGACCTGTGGCACTTTCCTTAATGGGATGATGCACATTGGTAAAATTCAGATTGAGGGTGGTCGTATATCAGAGCCAGCCGCTACGGGTGTAACTGAGCAGTTACGTGATCTGGGTATCGCTACTGACCGTATGAAAACGGGTACTCCAGTGCGTATTGATGCACGTAGTATCGATTTTAACGAGGCAATAATTCAGCATGGTGAGGAGGATTTCCATAAGTTCTCATTTATGCCTAATAGTAAACGTAAACTAAACCAACGCCCATGTTGGATTATATATACAAACAGGGAGGTTCATAAGGTTTTAGAGAGCGGATTAGCGGATTCACCGCTATATTCTGGACGTATTAAGGGTATAGGACCACGTTATTGTCCTAGTATAGAAACTAAGATTGTGACCTTCTCGGACAAGAATGAACATCAACTATTCTTAGAACCTGAGGGGGAAACAACGCAGGAGTACTACCTAAATGGTTACTCATCATCGTTAGCATTGGATGTTCAGATTAAGGCGTTGCAACAGATTCCTGCATTACGTGATGTTAAGATTTATCGTCCTGGGTACGCTATTGAGTATGATTTTTTCGACCCTACACAGTTACACCATACTTTAGAAACTAAGTTAATTAGTAACCTATATTTTGCAGGTCAGATAAATGGTACAACAGGCTATGAGGAGGCTGCAGGGCAGGGGTTGATAGCTGGTATCAATGCACACCTGAAAATTAACGATGCAGAGCCATTTGTTTTGGCTCGTGATGAAGCATATATTGGTGTATTAATCGATGATTTGGTAACTAAAGGGGTTGATGAGCCATATCGTATGTTTACTTCGCGCGCGGAATATCGCATACTTTTACGTCAAGATGACGCAGATATGCGCCTAACTGAGCGTGGTTATAAGCTAGGTTTAGCTAGTGAGGAGCGTTATAATCTTATGCTTTCAAAACGTGCGCAACGCGATTCAATCATAGAATTTGCTAAGGTATTTTCGGTGAAAGCGGCTTTAATTAATGATGCGTTACGCACAATTGGAACTTCTGAATTAAAGCAGGGAGTTAAACTATATGACTTGATTTTGCGTCCACAATTATCAATTGCTGTATTGGCAGAACATATCAAAGCGTTAGCAGATCTGTTAGAAACCATCGATGAAAACCGTCGTGAGGAGATTATAGAAGCGGCTGAGATACTTATAAAATATCAAGGTTACATTGATCGTGAACAGTTAATCGCTGATAAGATTTCACGTCTTGAGAATATTAAGTTACGCGGTAAGATTGACTACGCAACTGTAAAATCTCTATCAACTGAGGCTCGCCAGAAGTTGGAGCGTATAGATCCTGAAACGGTCGCTCAGGCTTCTCGTATCCCTGGTATCTCACCGAGTGATGTTAATATACTCCTTTTGTTACTAGGGAGATAGAGATAGATTGTTCCACGTGGAACATTGCGCTAAAAATAGTAAGGAAACAACTTAAATAATAAATATTATGAATACAGAGTTAGTTAAAAGTGTAATCAGAGATATTCCTGATTTCCCAGTAAAGGGGGTAATTTTTAAAGATATTACTACGATTTTACAGGATAAAGTAGCATTTGCCGAGGTTGCTAATGAGATGAAAACTGTTTATAGCAATTTAGGTATAACTAAAGTGGTAGGTATTGAATCACGTGGATTTATTTATGGTGCTATCTTAGCTAAAGATATAGATGCTGGGTTTGTGCCAATTCGTAAGCCAGGTAAATTACCTGCTGAAACTATCTCAAAAAGCTATGCTAAGGAGTATGGCGTTGACACAATAGAGATTCATAAGGATGCAATCACAGAAGATGATGTAGTTCTAATTCATGATGATATTTTAGCTACTGGGGGAACTATTCTAGCCGCTTATGAGTTAGTAAAGGATATGAACCCTAAAACTATTTATATTAATTTTATTGCGGAATTGGAGTTTCTAAAGGGACGAGAATTGCTACCTGCTGATGTGGATGTAAAAGCATTAATAACATTCTAAATGAAGATAAAGTCTGAATTACATGACAAGATAAACCTACTTCCTGATACCCCTGGCGTATATATTTATTACGATAAAAAGGGGGATATTATCTATGTTGGGAAGGCTAAACGGTTACGTCGTCGTGTAATGTCATACTTTAATCGTGAACATACTGTGTTACGTACTAATATACTTGTGCGTAACATTGTAGATTTAAAATATATAGTTGTAGGGAGTGAGGAGGATGCCTTACACCTAGAAAATTCACTTATCAAGGAGCATAAACCCCGATATAATGTACTCCTAAAGGATGATAAATCCTATCCATGGATAGTGGTTACTAATGAGCCATTCCCTCGTGTATTTATGACACGTGAGCAGAGTAAGGGTAGGGGACGATATTATGGTCCATATACCAATGTTCAGATAGCTAAAACTATAATCTCGCTTATTCGTGAGATTTATCCTATACGTAGTTGTAAACATTTAATCACCGCTGATTCTATCAAGTCCAAGAAACATTCGTTATGCTTAGAGTATCATATCAAAAATTGCGAGGGGTGTTGTATAGGTGAGGTCAGTGGTGAACACTACTCTGAATATATTTCTGAGATTAAGCAAATATTAAGCGGAAATACTCAACAACTAAGTGATATTCTAAAGGCACAAATGAATGATTTATCCGCTGAGTTTAGGTTTGAGGAGGCTCAGGCTGTAAAGGAGAAATATCTATTAGTTGAGAAATATCGAGCTAAATCAGTGGTTGCTGGTACACAAATTGCAGATATGAATATATTCTCAATGGTGCGTGATGAGGATAGTGCTTACATGAACTTTATGCATGTGCGTAATGGTGCAATTGTACAGAGTTTATCGTATGAATATCGTTGTAAATTGGAGGAGTCGGATGCTGAACTTTTGAGCTATGGAATTGCTGAAATTCATTCACGGTTTAATAATAAAACTAAGGAAACAGTAGTTCCATTCCTGCCAGATGCTGAATTTAGTGACACCACTTTTATAATTCCACAGAAGGGGGATAAACGCAAATTATTAGATATCTCGCTCCAAAATGCTAAACAATATAAGCTAGATAAGCTAAAACAGAGCGAGAAACTTAATCCTGAACAGCGCGTAACGCGTCTTTTGACTTCGGTTCAGCGAGATTTTAGGCTAAAAAGTTTGCCATATCATATCGAGTGCTTTGATAACTCTAATACGCAGGGTAGTAATCCTGTTTCGTCATGTGTGGTTTTTCGGAATGGGAAGCCTGCTAAACGTGATTATCGTCACTACAACGTGAAAACGGTAGTAGGAGCGGATGATTACGCAACTATGATCGAGGTGGTTTACCGCCGCTATAAACGCCTATCGGAGGAAACTCCTGATGATCTCCCTGATTTGATTATTGTGGATGGTGGTAAGGGACAGTTAAGTTCAGCTTTGGAGGCATTGGATAGTTTAGGGTTGCGTGGAAAAATTGCTATTGCTGGTATCGCAAAACGTCTTGAGGAGATATATTTCCCAGGGGATAGTGTGCCACTGTATATAGATAAAAATTCTGAGTCATTACGTCTTATTCAGCATATGAGAGATGAGGCGCACCGTTTCGGTATTACACACCATCGTAATCGTCGTAGCAAGGGGCAGATTCACTCTGAATTGGATGATATCAAGGGTATAGGCACTAAGAGTAAAGAGATGC
>JAWXTT010000035.1:0-15963 GCA_044433325.1 Bacteroidales bacterium | reverse complement strand
AGTTGTATAAACTATTTATCCTTTGTAACCCTCATAACCCTATCGGTCAAATATGGAGCGTGGAGGATGTGCAACGTATGCTAGATATCTGCCGTGCTAATGACGTTCTGTTACTATCGGATGAGGTTCACTCTGATATTATCCGTGAGGATGCGACGTTTAACTCTACCCTTAACCTAAATAGCGAAAAGGGGGTTATTGTTGCTACTGCGGCTAACAAGACATTTAATCTTGCTGAGCTACATATCACTAACCTAATTATCCCTGATGAGCAGGTGCGCAAAACGCTGAATGCATATCGTGGTGGCGCAGTTGTTATCTCCCCTATCGCTGAGGCGGCGGCTATCGCGGCTTATGGTAAATGTGAGGAGTGGGCTAACCAAATGAACCGAGTACTTGACGAGAATATCCGCTATATGGATGCATTTATTAAGGAGAATATGCCAATGGTGCGCTTTAACCCTGCACAAGGTACATACCTTATGTGGTTAGATTTCCGCGCTTATGGATTAACGGAACGTGAATTATTGACACGTTGTAGCGAGGAAGCTCATCTTATCCTTGAGGGTGGTACTATGTTTGGAGCGCGTTCTGAAGGGTTTATAAGAATGAATATTGCTACTCCTAAAAGTGTATTAGTTGAAGCTCTAGATAGGTTGAAAAAGATATTCTAGCCCCTCACAGTTCAAACCTCACACAAATCCTACACACTAAACTGTGATAGGCGCGTTTCTAAGTCTGCTAATGATAGCTTGGTATAGATATGACCTTTGTGCGCAAATGCTATATTACCTGTTTCCTCAGATACTATCACTACTAGTGCATCAGTCTGTTGTGTTATTCCCAACCCTGAACGGTGGCGCAAACCCAGTTCACGAGGCAAATTAGCATCGTGTGAAACAGGTAGAATACACCCTGCCGCCATAATCCTATCCTTAACGATAATCATCGCACCATCATGCAATGGTGAATTTTTAAAGAATATATTTTCAATTAATCGGCTATTTACATCTGCATCAATCTTATCCCCTAAGCGTTCATATTTACTTAGCGGATAATCTTGTTGAATTACTATTAATGCACCTGTACGTGAACGTGACATACTTTTACATGCATACACTATTGGCAACACCCAGTCTGAGCTACTGCCTCCTCCCTTATCTTTACGACGTACTAGTTTACGTATTAACCCCCATCGCTTATGTGAGCCTATCTCTACTAGGAATAGTTTAATCTGATCTTGGAAAAGGATTACTAATACCAATAAACCTATATTCATAAATTTATCCATAATAGTACCTATCAGCCGCATCTCTAAAATCTCGGACAATACTACCCATATTACTATAAATGCTAATACTCCGATAAAGATATTAAGTGTACCTGAATCCTTCATCATCCTGTAAAGATAATAAAGCAGTGTTCCCACCATCAAAATATCTAAAGCATCCTTTAACCCAAATTGATCCATAATATCCTTTTAGTTATTGGTTAATTCTATAAGTTTCACCACCTCAACAGCTTCACGCACATCATGTACACGCAATATTTTTGCCCCATTCATAACGGCTAATGTGTTCAATACGGTTGTCCCATTCAAAGCCTCGCTAGGGGTTATCTCCAATGGTTTATATATCATTGATTTACGCGAAATACCAACTAACAGTGGTCGCTGCAATATCTCAAATTCACGCAATGATTTAAGTAATTCATAATTCTGCTCAACAGTTTTACTAAAGCCAAAACCTGGATCTATAATAATATCTGCAACACCTAATGAAACCAACTCCGATACCTTTATAGCTAAACTTTTGATAATATCAGCGACAAGATTATCATAATCTGTTAAGCTGGTCATTGTGTGCATATCACCGCGCATATGCATTAAGATATATGGCACTTGTAGCTCAGCTATGGTACTAAACATATCACTATCTAAGTCACCCATCGAAATATCGTTGATAATATCAACTCCATACTGTTCAACAGCGCGTTTAGCAATTTCGGCACGGAATGTATCAACAGATATAATTACATCTGGTGCTTCACTACGTATGATATTCAACGCAAAGGCTAATCGCTCCCACTCCTGCTCCATAGGGATATCATCAGCAAATGGACGTGATGAATATGCTCCTACATCTATAATATCGGCACCCTCACTAAGTATCTGGTGAGTACGTTGGATGATTGTATGCTCGGTCGAGGTGCGACTACCACTATAAAATGAGTCTGGAGTAATATTCATTATCCCCATCACTAATGGTTGTGTAAGCTCAACCAATCGCCTCTTAATATTTATAGTGTAGTTTTCCATTTCCTCAAATTAACCAGTTACGATATAACACCTAAACTATATAGAAATATTAATAATATCGCTAATGGAGTTACATATCTAATACAGAATAGTAGGAACGACACGAATAGGTGTGAACTCTTTTTATCCGTTACTAGTAATTGTTGGCGAACCATCTTTCTATCTAACACCCAACCTACAAATAGCACATAGAAGAATCCACCTATTGGTAACATTATCTCTGATGAAACGCGATTAAAGAAATCAAAGAATGTCAAATCAAACAGTTTAACGTCTGCCAATGGTCCAAATGATAATGCACATAGCACACCGAACACTACTGCAATAGATGTACTAAATGCAGCTGCCTTAGCACGTGAAACCTTAAACTCCTCTATAAAGTACGAAATAGAAATCTCACTCATTGATATTGTAGATGTTATAGATGCAAAGAATAGTAATAAGAAGAATAGAACTGATAGATATCTACCACCTGTAATATCTGTAAAAATATTAGGTAACACTTCAAACACTAACCTAGGTCCAGCTATAAAATCACCACCTTGAAATGTAAATATAATTGGGAATATCACTAACCCTGCTAAGATAGCTACCATCGTATCTAACCCTGCAATGGATGCTGAGGTGCGCACAATAGGTGTATTATCAGGGAAATATGAAGCGTAGGTTAATAAACAACCTAACCCAACACTTAATGAGAAGAATGCCTGCCCCATAGCTCCTAACACCACACTTGGTGTTATCTGACTAAAGTCTGGTGAGAATAGGAATGTAATACCCTCAGCTGCTCCCGATAGGAATAGTGAATTTATACAGAATACTAATAGGATAATAAACAGTATTGGCATTAAGATATTTGATATCTTCTCGATACCCTTCTGCACACCTGCCATAATTATCAAATGGTTGATAGTTAAGAATATCAACACCATAGTTACAGGACGGAATGAATCGTTAGTAAAAGTATCAAACGCTTGGGTATATTCTGCCGCTGATGATTTAAATAATCCACCTGTTACCGATTGTATCAGATATTCCATAGTCCACCCTGCAATTACCGAGTAGAAACTTAATATCATCAATGATGCTATAATTCCTATTATCGAAACCCACTTCCATGCTGAACCTTTACCTAGTTCTTTCATCGCACCATATGAGTTTTTATGTGCTTTCTTACCAATCAATAGTTCAGCTGTTACTGCTGGAATACCTATTAATAAGATACATATGATATATACCATTAGAAATGCGCCACCGCCATGGACACCTACCTCATAAGGGAAACGCCATATATTACCTAACCCAACAGCAGAACCTACTGAGGTTGCTATTACACCTATCTTTGTTGCAAATAAAGCTCTATCACTCATACTAATTAATTATCTCAACTATTTTAAACAACATAATCAGCAATATTAATATCGGAGATACATATTTCACCATAGTGTAAATTATAGGAAATTCCCTAGCTTTGAATCGACCATTACTAGTTGCCTGATTTCTAAAGAAGCTCTTAGGTACTACCCAACCCATAAATATACATACTAAAATTGCTGATGTTGGTAACATTATATTGGTTGTGATTAAATCTAAGAAGTCAAAGATATTTCGTCCCGCTATCAAAATATGTGATAATGGACCTTGTGACAATGAACATATCGAACTAAATAGGAACAATGGTAATATCACCAATAACGTTGCTTTAACACGACTTAATTTCATTCGCTTTTCAACTAATGCTATTGCCACCTCCCCTAAAGCTATTGTAGATGTTAATGCTGCTATTGTTAATAGGAAGAAGAATAGTATTGACCACAGTTGCGAAACTGGCATTTTAGAGAATATCTCAGGGAGAGTTACGAACACTAATGTTGCGCCATCTAAACCATGTCCACCTTCAGTCATACCGAATGAACAAGCTGCAGGAAATACAATTAACCCCATCAAGAATGCTACCACAAAGTCTAATGTTGCTACCGATGTTGCAGTTCTAAGTAAATGAGTTGTTGATGGGAAATATGCTGAATATGTTAGTAATATACCCATACCTAAACTCAATGAGAAGAATGCTTGTCCTAAAGCGAAAATCACGGTATCTATATTAACTGCACTCCATTCAGGTTTTAAGAAGAATCTTACCCCCTCCATTGAATTTGGCAACGATAACGACACTACACAGAATAATAATAATATCAAGAATAGAAATGGCATTAACATATTAGATATGCGTTCAATCCCTTTGTTTACTCCCTTCAGTAAGACAACTAAGTTAATTATTATCATTGCATAAGTCCAATAGAGTGGATTAAAACTACTAGTAATCGTTTCACCCATTTTAGCGGCAAAAAATGCTAACGATGTCCCCTCCGTTTCATTTAAACCATCAAATAATCCACCTGTTATTGATTGTCCAAGATACTCAAAAGACCAACCTGCAACAACCATGTAAAATGATAATATCATATAGGAAACTAAAACAGCTAATACACCCACTAACCACCAATATTTACTATTAGGAGCTGCATTTTTAAATACGCCTAATATATCTGATTTACCGCCGCGCCCTAAAGCGAACTCAGCCATCATAACAGGAATCCCCAAAACACATAAACATACTAAATATATTAATACGAAAGCGGCACCACCATTTTCATGCACCTCACTAGGGAAACGCCAAATATTACCTAACCCAACAGCAGAACCAACTGTTGCCATTATTAACCCAATCTTAGAACTGAATTTAGCTCTTTTTGCCATAAATTACCTATATTTTATTTAAACTCTCAAATTTACGATTTTTTTTCCAAACATCAATTCTTAATTTAATATTATTATAACTCCTTATCAAGAATTAGAGTTAAAGTCGTATCTTTGCATTATGAAACATTTACTAAGTATATCTACGATATTTAAAATATATCTGAAAATTCCTATCGGGGTATGCACAGTCATACTAACGCTATTTGTTCTATACCTAACACTAGCACCACGCCCACTACCTGAGGGGATGACTGGTTGGTTGGAAGCGGATAAACTTGGGCATTTTATATTTTTCATCACATTAACTTCAAGCTATTTACTGGATGCTCTTCGCATTAAATATCCACAAGATATTAGTAATAAATTATTAATGGTGATACTTTTATTCTCGATACTTTTATCTGGAGGAATTGAATTAGCTCAAGCATATATGAATATTGGAAGGAGTGGTAGTGTGGCTGACTTTATATTTGATACACTAGGGGTGATAGCCGGATATCTTCTGTATAAGTATTGGTTAAAGGGGGTAATAATAAACCACCTATCAAAATAACAAAAAACTTCATATATATAATAAAACAGTTGTTATATCTCAACTGTTTTAGTAACTTTATGGTTTTAATATTTTAACTGAATTAAAGTTGTCAAAAAAGGGGAAAAGATATATAGCAGCACGCGTCATAATGTGGTTTACTGCATTTATTCTGCTAATAGTCACACTACTTACACTCACTATTTATGTAGGTAGCGTCACCCAGTTTGTTACTAATATTGTAACTAAACAGATATCCTCTAGCTCTGATTTGGATATTAAGGTTGGGGGGATAGATATTGATTTTCCGCTCGATATAGAAATTCGCAACACTGTTATCTATGACAAGAGTGTTAATGACACCATGTTATCTACCACTAGATTAACTACATCAATCAAACCGTTACCACTATTACGTCAACGTATTAGAGTACAATCAGCTATCGCTGACACCACTGCATTTAACCTATTCACTGAGGATAACTCAATGACACTTAAAATTAAAGCGGATAAAATAGAACTACCTATACTATTTGTTAACCTAAACAAAGGTGTCGTTAAAATAAAACAATTAGATATCAATAGTGGCGACGTAGCCATTATTCTAAAAGAGGTAACCACTGAACAGGAAACAGATAGCACAAGTGCCAATTGGAGCGTAATGATTGATTCAATAGCTTTAAAGGATTTCAACCTTGATATGCAGATGTTACCCACCATTGATAACCTGAATATGAGAATAGGTGATGGGGAGATTAACTCACTGAATTTAAGCACCGAGAAGCAGGAGTTATCAATATCATCAATATTAGCTGATTACTTTAGTGTAAACTTCTACACTCCATCTAACGAATATTTAGCTAACTATGTAGCACCACCAACAGTAGCTACAACTGAGAGCGTACCCTGGTTAGTAACTACTGAGTTACTCCAAATCAGTAATGGTTCAGCACTATACACCCAACGTGGCTACACCCCTACTGATGGATTAGACCCGAGTTATATTAAGGCTAATAGGTTAACCCTAAAAATCTCTAACTTTAGGAACTATGGAAGTGATATATCTGTACCGATTAAGGATTTAACTGGCATTGAACGTAGCGGTTTATTTATCCGCAAATTTAATGGTGACTTTATTATTAATAGTGATGGTATCAACCTAGATGGGTTTAATATTTATACGCGTGAATCACATATTAACCTAAATGCATTTATGGGTAACTTAGCATTTGATCCAACTGCTAAACAGGATAATAAGCTGAATCTACATCTAACAACATTACTATCCACTAATGATATCCTAACAGCATTACCATTGTATAGCGATATTATTGAGATTATCCCAACAGAGCAACCATTAATGGCAGAGCTAAAGATAACAGGTGATATCAATAATATTGATATTTCCAAAATGGAGTTGTATCAGACTGATTTATACAACTGCACACTAACAGGCGTTGTTAAGGATGTTATGATGGATAGCACTCTTAACGCAAAGCTACAATTCAATGGTGATTTTATAAATATACGTTTCCTTGAGGATAAGTTATTATCGGCTGAACAGGAGAGTATTATTAAACTACCTAAATTCACGATAAATGGGAATAGTAATATATCCCTAAAGGAGATTGATGCTGCGCTTAATTTACAAACACTAAATGGTGCTATTAACGCTAATACTTATATCAATTTAGATAGTGAGGTGTATAGTGCTAACCTTGATATCTCCTCGCTACCTATCAACAAGATAGTTCCATCAATAGCTATTGACTCAATTAGTACCAAAGCTAATATCCGAGGCTCGAAATTTGATATCTTAACACCAGCCTCAACTCTTACTTCTAGAATATTAATCTCACAGGTTAGTTATGACTCTATACCATTTGATACTATTATGGCTAACATTAATATTGCGGATGGAGTAGCTAAGTTTAATGGAAATTCTGCATCTGATTTTTGCAACTTCGATATAGATTTAGCCTCAACAATTCTAAATAATAGATATCAATACACACTTGATTCACGTATTGATGCACTAAATCTAAATGACCTAAAGCTATTAACTGGTGAGGATGTTTTAAACACTCAACTTACAATAAATTCAGTTGGGTTAGTTGACCTCAACCATAATATTTATGATTTGAATTTAATCTTAGATAGTATTGCAATTAAAACGGGAAATCACAATATATATAGTCGTGATATTAATACTCATCTATACTCAGATTCAACCATTACTAAAACAACGATTGAATCATTTGATTTATTAGCAAATTTTACTACTAACACCTCTATTGATGGTTTATCTAGTAGTCTTATGAATAGCTATAATGCTGCTCTAAGACATATCTCTGAGGGTGATTTAAAAATTGATTCGATACATGAATACCTACCAGAACTAGCTTTAACAGTAGATATTGGCAGACATAGTATTGTCAATAGATATCTAACAACTACTGGAGTTAGATTTAAGGATTTTGACTTTGATTTATATAACGACACTACATTTACCTTAACTGGGAAGATTGTAGATTTATTTGTAAATGGGATACTTATAGACTCAACAATCATAAAATCCAACAAAGGGGATAATGCCCTATTCTACTCATTAGATTTACTGCACAAAAAGGGTGATACATATGTGCAAGGCTCAACACATATCTCAGGTGATATCACAGCCAATAAGTTAAATACCTTATTCTCTAAGAAGGATTTAAATGACAAATACAGCCTTTACTTAGGTGTAAATACAGTATTAGCAGATAGTACAGCAACAGTATCTATATACCCTAAGAACCCAATAATCGGCAGTGACTATTGGACTGTTAATGACAGTAACTATATACGTTATAATTATACCCGAGATAATCGTAACAAAGCAATACGCGCTAATTTACGATTAAGCGAGAGGAATAGCTATCTATCATTCCACACATTCTTAGATACAACTAATACCAATAATATTAATTTTGCTATTAAGGGTATAGAGTTGGGTGAGTGGTTAACACTTTCACCATTCTCACCAACTATAACAGGTGTTATTAATACGCAAGCTAACCTTACTACACGCAACACTAGCGTATGGGGGAAAGCCCATTTGGATATAACTGATTTAGTTTATAACAAGGTTAGGGTTGGGACATTCGCAACCAACCTACTGCTAGAACTTGATCCTAAAAGCAAAATAACTAACGCTTATGCTAACATAATAGCTAATGATAAGAAAGTTGTTAGAGCTGAAGGGCATATCAATGATAGTATTAGTGATTATCCAGCCGCAATGAAATTAACTATTGACAGTTTACCTCTGATAATTATTAATCCATTTATCCCTAGTAATATGGCATCCATATCGGGATATCTATCAGGAGATGTGGGTGTTGTTGGGGATATGAACTCTCCATCTATCAATGGCACTATTACAGGTGACTCAGTTAACCTTAACTTACCTATGTTTGGTAGCTATTTGAAACTTCCTGACACTGAGCTTGAAATTGAGAATAATATATTAAACTTCAAAAATTTCAATATTACAGGAACAAATAACAAATCAATTAAACTTAATGGAGATATTAAGTTCAATACATTAACATCACCATTGCTAAATTTACAGCTAGCTGGTTCAGATATCGAGATAATAAATAGTAAACAATCTAAAACATCTATGGTATTTGGTAAGGGTTCAATAAGCTTAACATCTAGCATTAAGGGTGAACCTAGTAATCTAAATATAAATGCAACTCTAACATTATTGTCAGGTAGTGATATAACATATGTATTACAAGATGATGTTAGTAGTATTGCCAGCAACTCCACTAATGAGGATCTTGTAACTTTCACAAGATTCAAACAATCTAATTTCCTTAAAAATGATAGTATTACTAGTAAACAAGCATTTGGAGCTAATGTGAAAGCAACACTAAATATCAACTCAGGGGTACAGTTTAATGTTTTCTTAACTCCTAATGGATATAATAAATTACAAATTGCTGGTTCAGGTAAACTAGATTACACCCAAAACTTAATAGGAGATAGCAACTTAACTGGTCGTTACACCCTAAACAGTGGCTATATCAAGTATAAGCCACCTTTGATTTCGATGGTGAATTTTAATTTCACATCGGGTAGTTATCTTTCATGGAATGGTGAGATTATGAATCCTAGCATCAACATCAAGGGTACGGAATCAATCAAAACTAATGTATCAATATCGGGTGATGACTCGCGCGTGGTTGACTTTACGGTAGGGTTAGATGTATCTAACACACTTAACAACCTAGATATAGCACTTGACCTATCCACTAACGATAATGTAACAATAGCTAATCAACTACTATCAATGTCTGCTGAGGAGCGCGCCACACAAGCAATGAACTTAATGCTTTATGGCGCATATACTGGCTCAGATGTTTCATCCTCAGGGTCTAACCTATATACAACTCCTGTATATTCATTCCTTGAGGGTAAGGTTAACCAATGGGCGGCTCAGAATATCAAAGCTGTTGATGTATCTATCGGATTAAATAATTATGACCGTATAGTTGATGGAGAATCAACGCAAACCACAGACTATTCGTATGAGATATCTAAATCACTGTTAGATAATCGCTTTAAAATTACAATTGGAGGCTCATATAACACTAGTACAACAGATGAAGAGGAGATTGCTCTAAATCTAATAAATAATATATCATTTGATTACCAATTACGTAAAGATGGAAATACATACCTAAAACTATTCCGCCAAAATGGATATGAGAGCGTCCTTGAGGGTGAAGTATCATCTATGGGTGTAGGTTATGTATATAAACGTAAACTAAATAACCTAAAACAATTATTTAGAATCAAAGGGAAAAAGAGAAAAAAGGAGAACGACACTAAAAGTGCAGAAGTAGAGAATAGCAGTAGCGAAAATAGTAGTAAAGCAGAATGAGAAAACTTTTATCAATATTAATAACAATTACGATAACGGCAATTCTATATAGTTGCTCGACAACCTCACGTATAGCACCAGATGAGCAGCTATACACAGGTGTTGATAAATATTCACTAAAATTAGCTGATAGCGTAGTTATACCTAGCGCACTCAAAGACCAATTATTCCAACTGATTAATGTTTCGCCCAACAACCCCCTTTACTCACCATATATGCGTACACCACTACCTATTGGATTGTGGATTTACAACAATATGGACCCTGACTCAATCAAAGGGTTCAAACATTGGATATATGACAATCTTGCATCCACACCTGTACTTATCTCTGATGTAAGACCAGAGATACGCACCGAGATGATCAGTGACCTGCTAAGTGATAACGGATATTTCATTAATTCCGTTGATTATACGATTATTACAGATACAAAAAATGACAAAAAGGCTAAAATCAGTTACACCATTGATGTAACTGAACCATATACAATAGATGAAATAATTCTGCTAGATGATAGTACTCAAATAAATAAACAGATAAATAAATTAGCATCAAAAATAAAATACCTAAATAGTGGTAATCGCTTTAGTTTAGACTCACTTAATACCACTCGCAACACTATTACAACTAAACTTCGCAATCAAGGGTATTTCTACTTTAATGCCTCGTATTTAAGATTCTTGGCGGATAGTACTAGCCGCGATAAGAAGATTGATATAAAACTTACACTGGATAATAATATCCCTGCAAATGCAACAACTAAATATAAAGTAGGTGATATTACAACTACAATTCACCCTAATGTAACGAAAAAAAGAAAGAGCATAGCAGATACTTTAGATACAGATAAGGGTGAGCTGATAATTATGCACCCTGTAAATATTCGCGAAGATATAATTACCTCAGCAGTGACATTCAAACAGGGGGCTAATTTGACTGTTAGGAGTATGAATAGGACTCAGAATTATCTATCCAGACTAGGGGTATTTAACTCAATTAATATCGAAGTTGTAAATGATACCATCCCTAATAACCATGCCATTAAGGACACATTAGATATAAATATAAACTGTACAATGGACACTCCAATGGATGCTACTGCTGAATTTAATGCTGCATACAAAACTAATGGATATTTAGGTCCTGGTGTTAGTCTAGGATTAACACATAGAAATCTATTTGGTGGTGCCGATGTACTGAATACAAGTTTCACAGGTAGTTACGAGTGGCAAACAGGCAATCGCGATGAGTCATCATCACTATTTAACTCTTATGAATTTGGGATAAACTCAACATTAACAATCCCACGACTACTACTAGCTCCTGATTTTATCAAACGGCGCAATTATAGCCTTAATTATACTAATGCATCTATTGAGGCTAGCATCCTTAACCGTCCATCATATTTCCGTATGGCGCAATTTAATCTTAGCTATGGATATAAATGGTCAACAACACGTAACTCATCTCATGAACTAACACTTTTCAGTCTTAGCTATACTAAACTATTAAATACGACTGAAGCATTTGACTCAATAATGATAGATAACCCATCACTTGAGCAGAGTTTTATGGATCAGTTTATCCCTAAACTATCATATACATACACCTATACTAATAAATTTGGAGCACGTAAACAGAATGATATTACTTGGAGATTAACATTAACTGAGGCAGGAAATATTATTGCAGGAATATCCGATTTAGCTGGTCAAACTGAGGATAAAAAGCTATTCGGAATACCATTCTCACAATTTATTAAGGGTGAAACACAGCTAGTTTACTCATATAACATCTTAGGGAAAAGCTATCTGGTATCACGCATGCTAGTAGGCGCAGAACACCCATATGGTAACTCGTCACAAGTACCATATAGTGAACAATTCTATATAGGTGGAGCTAACTCAATCCGTGCCTTTGCAGTTAAAAGTATAGGTCCTGGTAGCTATGCCCCAACTGACAACGCAAGTACCTATTATGACCAGACAGGTACATTCAAGTTTGAATTTAATATGGAATATCGTTTCCCTCTATTCTGGCTATTACATGGTGCTATTTTCCTAGATACTGGTAATATATGGTTGTTAGAATATGACGCTAGTAAACCTGGAGGTGAACTAAAAGGCTCAGATTTCTTTAATGAATTAGCTGTTGGTACAGGTTTTGGCTTACGCTTTGATATGGAAATGTTAGTAATCCGTGCTGACTTAGGTATTGGAATACATCTACCTTATGAGGTTGAGGGTAAATCAGGATATTACAATATCCCTAGCTTCGGTGATGGTATAGGCTTCCACCTAGCCATCGGTTATCCATTCTAATACCAATCGATGGTATTACCATAGCTGCTCTTCTTATCATATTTAAGATCTTTAAGCATTGCACTCTTAACTGCAATATTAAAGGTATATGACTTATATGAACCAAATGGAACAAAACTAGCTGACATTGAGAAACAGTGCAGGTCGCGCGATATATTACAACTCATATATGATATCTTACCTGTATCAAAATTGTAACTGGAACTCACACTCATATTCCAACCTGGCGTTGGGCTTACTGATCCTGATATACTTAGATTTTGATATAAACTTCCATCGTACTCCATCTTAGTTGTATTAAAGTCACCATAGCCATATGTAACTGAATAGTTCATTGTTAAACTCCATGGGAATGTCCATTTTACATACCCTTCAGACGTGAGGTCATACCCACTCCGATCTGTGCTACTCTTCTCCTCTTTTTTAGTAGCATCTGATTGCTGGGCTAATTCATCAGGTGTTTGAGTTGAGGCAGGCTCACTTTTACTATCCTTTTCATCCTTCTTACCAAAGAGTTTCTTGAAAGTTTGATTATTAAAGGTATATGAGAATGAAGTACCTGTACTTTGTAGTCGTCCAAAACCTTTTCCCTCGTTCCAACGTAACTTATTTACGCGCACTGGACTACCTGAGCTATTTAACTCATAAGTATAAACATCCCACGTTGCTGATAAACTAAGGTTGAAATTATTTATCAACCGCAATGTTATAGAGCTACTGATATTACTCCAATTCATGGAGTCGGCTGCCATATTATATGATTGGGAGAGTGAGAGATTCTCTATTAACGATATCTTCTTAACCCCCGTACTATCAGCATCACTCTTCACCTTCATCTCCAGATTATTTGCCAAGGAGAAACTTACAGTCCCTGATTCACCTGAACTGGCTGTTCCGTAGAGCCCATGACTAAAGTATGAATACTTAACACTCTCATAGGATATAACACCATTCCCATTATCTGTTTGTTGCAGATATGTATCATAATACCCCCACCCTGGATTACTAAAGTCGGGTGAATAACTAAATGATACCGTTGGAGTTAATACGTGACGTATCATCTGCACCTTATCCCCTAGGAATTTCATAGGTTTATAAAATCCATATAACTTAGTATCAAAGGATATAGCTGTGCTAAAGTCAAATACGTTATAAAAACCATATACGGTATCCATTACTACCTCTCCTGCAGTAGCATCCCAATCACGTTCAATCTTACTTGTGTACATGCGGTCAGTCATTGAAATACTAGGGGTTATATTGATATATTTCAGCACATTGAAGGTAGCAGAAATAGGTACCGTGTGTCGCATACCATTAGACCAATCCTTTACTATACTTTTATGGAAAAATTCACTCTCATTAGCAGTCAATGAGTTTTGTAAATATCCACTATATGACATCTTAATTTTCTCATACCACTTTTCCGAGCCTACCGCATTTTTACGTTTGAATGGTGCTGTCTGTGACATACTCAACGTCAAGTTAGGGAATGAAACGGTTAATGTTGAGTCAGATGTACGTTGTGTTACATTAGCTGATAGAGATAAACTCCATAGTGAATTTGGAATTTTATAACTCATATTCACACTACTACTCTTAGTGTTATCTGTATAATCATCAGTATATTGCGTGTTTAAGTCATTTCTATTATACCCTGAAGTTGTGAAGTTAACACTGGCAGATAACGACATATTAGGATTAGCTTTAGCATCTTGTGTATGTGTCCAAGCTATCTTAAAGTTGGTCTGTTCAGCATAATCAGCGTACCCCTTATCACCAGTAATTGTTGTTAGATAGCTAAGAGAGAAATTCCCTGAAAATTTATATCGTTTCTTATAACTTGATTGTGCTGAAAGCCCCCATGAACCTAACGAATATAGTTCACCTGTTAATGCTAAGTCCATATAATCACTTATAGCAAAATAGTATCCACCATCACGTAAATAGTACCCTTTAGTGTAATCATCACCATAGCTAGGGAAGATAATACCAGAAGAATATTTCTCACTAAATGGAAAAAAGCCAAATGGGATAGCCAATGGCAATGGGACATCAGCCAACACCATATAAGCAGGACCTGTAACGATATTCTTATTAGGGATAACCTTAGCTTTAGTTAGTTGAAAATAGAAGTGGGGACAATCGTGATTATCACATGTAGTGTAACGCCCATCCTTAATGTAATATTCTGAGCCCTCAGTTTTCTTTGTTGTACCACCAGTTAGATACCCCTCGCCCTGCTCAGTAACTACATTCGTGATATATCCCTTTTGTGTCTTGAAGTTGTAATCCATCGTCTTAGAGTTATACTCACCACTAGGATCTTTAAATACAGGATTACCTTGTAAATCGCCTAAACTATCAGGAACGCCCACCGCATATACAGTGTTATCATTCATATCCATAGTTATCTGTTGGGCATCGATACTGATATTATCATAGACTATCTTACTTGAGCCAAACATCAGTGCAGTATTATCTCCAGTCATCAATAATGAATCCTTTGCACTAAAGTCAACGGTAGCTGTCAAGTCGGTACGTGTTCTAATTGCGCGGCTCTTTCTAATATTTCGTGTCGAGTCCTTAGCCGCTAATAATGGCATATCATCAGCAACCATAGTGGTATCTGAGATCTCAGTACCATCAATAGCATTAGCACTACTAGGGTATATAATTCCTAAAAGCACTATAAACAAGGTTATATATATATATCTTTTTCTCAACTTTAATTTTAAGACCTTTTCCTCTCTTGGCACAAAAGTACATAAAACAACTTATTCCGTAATGATACAAATCTATAATTTAATTAAAATAGACTCCTAACTGAGATAAAATTCATTTAAAATAAGCATTTTTAGGGTTAAACTCACTATTTAGCTTCCTAAAACGGATAAGCACCTGCTCACCATATACTGACAAACTACCCTCAATCATATCAATAGATAATTCAATATCTGGTTTAGATTTAGAGTAAAACTTATCGGCATAACATATCAATCGCTCCTCAACAGTCACTGGTAACATATCCCTTATAGGTAAAGGCAATCTAGCAGAAGCAATCTCCGTAGCTGTTAACCCTGAACCTGTGTGGCGTTCC
>JAWXTT010000034.1:0-16242 GCA_044433325.1 Bacteroidales bacterium | reverse complement strand
ATAGATGCACCTAATGGCAAAAAGATTGCCGTTATAGGTAGTGGACCAGCAGGACTATCATTCGCAGGTGATATAGTTAAACGTGGATATGATGTAACAGTCTTTGAAGCATTACATGAGATAGGTGGAGTACTGAAATATGGTATCCCTGAATTCCGCTTACCTAACAGTGTAGTTGATATTGAGATAGATGTGCTATCAAAGATGGGAGTTAAATTTGAGAAGGATTGCATTGTAGGTAAAACTATCTCTTATGATGATTTGCATAATATGGGATTCGTAGGAATATTCGTTGGTTCAGGAGCAGGACTACCTAGATTTATGAATATCCCAGGTGAAAACCTAGTAGGTATTATGTCTAGTAATGAGTACCTAACACGTGTAAACCTAATGGGAGCAGGTCGCCCAGATTGCGATACACCAGTACTTCAAGGTAAAAATATAGCTATCATAGGTGGTGGTAATACCGCTATGGACTCAGTTCGTACTGCTAAACGTATGGGTGCTGAACGTGCCATGATAGTTTATCGTCGCTCGCTAGATGAAATGCCTGCACGTGCCGAAGAGATTAAACATGCTCAAGAGGAACAAATCGAATTCCTAACACTTCACAACCCTATAGAATATATCGGAAGTGAAACAGGTCGTGTAAAAACAATGAGATTGCAACAAATGGAGCTAGGTGAACCTGACGAATCAGGACGACGTTCACCAGTAGCCATTGAGGGTGCTATAAAAGATATAGATGTTGACCTAGTAATAGTAAGTGTGGGTGTATCGCCTAATCCACTTATACCTAGCTCAATAGAGGGATTAGATGTTTCACGTCGTGGCACAATAGTAGTAACTGAGGAAACCATGTGCTCATCCATCAGTGATATCTATGCAGGTGGTGATATAGTACGTGGCGGAGCAACAGTAATCCTAGCCATGGGCGATGGTCGCAAAGCAGCCGCATCAATGCACCAAGCACTGAGCCAAAAAGGATAAGTAACAAGTAATTACCAATTTACATATCAAAGGGTGCAAGCTGATACCTATCAGTTTGCACCCTTTCTTACGATATAAGAAATGGGGCAATCTCACGACTCCCCCATACCTTAAATACACAATTATCTATAAAACAACTATTTCTTTTTCTATCAAAATACATATATAAAACAGATGGGAGGGTATTTTGTTCTCTCATAGGTATAAAAAAATGGTATTAATTAACTTTTTCGTTAATCAATACCATTTTCTATTATATCTGATACCTACCCTTTCTTTAGTAAGGGATGATTGCTAATAGTTCGCCGAATTTCTTGGCTGCGTCCGTTAATGGTTTTTTAAGCATTGGCTTAATAAATGGATTTAGCGCAATATCTATTGATGCTGAGGCTTTTGTCATAGAGACTCCTGTTTCCTCTAACTCTATGGTTAGTGAAAATGGTAGTGGAGATGTAGTCGCTGTATAAACCACACGTATTGGCTCGGTGCGCTCAGTTATCTCTAACATTATCTCACCTACTGGATCTGCTTTAACCTTGATTGAATCTTGTGTAAATGACACATTCTGAATCTTAGCTTTAGCATCTTCGGGCAACTGCTCCACTAACCCCTCTAACTCACCTGGGCTAGCTAGACGTGCAAAGACAGCGTTAATATCTGCATTGATATTAACAATATCACTTTTGAAACTATCCATATTACTTTAAATCGCTATCTGGTGCCCAATTTGCAGGATCTTTACGCCACTCTTTAAGAGTTTCGATATCTGCTTCCTTGATATAGTTAGTATCTAAGGCTACCTCTAACATTGTATTATAGTTGCTTAATGTTTTAAGCTCGACATTAGCCTCTTTGAATTGTTTAACAGCAACTGGAAATTCATAAGTAAAGATTGCTACCATACCTACTACTATACCACCAGCTTTTCTGATAGCCTCAACTGCTTTTAAGCTACTACCACCTGTTGAAACTAAATCTTCGATAACTACTACCTTTTGACCAGCTTTGATATTACCTTCGATTAGGTTCTCTAATCCGTGATCTTTAGGAGTTGAACGCACATATACATATGGTAATGCTAATGAGTCTGCTACTAAAGCACCTTGTGCAATAGCACCTGTTGCTACACCTGCAATAACCTCAACATCCTTAAAGTTTTCAAGAATGATTCTTGAAATTTCTATCTTGATAAAACTACGTATCTCGTGATACGATAATGTTTTACGGTTATCTGTATATATTGGAGAATTCCATCCTGAAGCCCAAACAAAAGGGTTCTCTGGTTGAAGTTTAATTGCACTAATATTTAACAATTTCTCTGCTAAAAGTTTATCTACCTGTTTCATGACATATTTGTATTTGATTTGCAAAAGTAGTTATTATTATCGAGAAAAATCAGTTAAATAATAACAAATATTCATTTCTATATCATTTTTAGATTGGTTTTCAGATAAATAAGTAATACCTTTATTTCCAAAATTAAGATTTATGACCCGAATAGCTATTATTTCAGACACCCACGCCTGCTGGGATGAGAAATATACAAAATACCTATATGAGTGCGACCAGATATGGCATGCTGGGGATATTGGCAGTGAGGAGCTAGCCGAAAATCTTGAGGCAATTGCTCCACTCAAGGCGGTTGCTGGTAATATAGATGGAGCTAATCTGCGTCGCAAATATGGTGAATTTAATATCTTCGTGGTTGATGGGGTAAAGGTGTGCATGACCCATATTGGAGGCTATCCTGGACGCTATGCTAAGGGGATTAAGCCTCTATTGGTAAAGGAGAAGCCTGATATATTTATAAGTGGACACTCACATATCCTAAAGGTGATACATGATCCGCAGTTAAACCTATTACATATCAACCCTGGAGCTGTGGGGAAACATGGTTGGCAAACTGTCCGCACATTAATTATATTAGAGATTGAAGCATCTAAGATTACCAATTGCCAAGTTATAGAACTTTCAAAATAATAGAACTGAGATATGAGAAATAATATAATATTACTAATAATACTATCGCTAAGTGTAGCGTCATGTAAAACTACTGAGAGTAATTATCGTGAAGCGTACCTAAAAGCGATAAACACTACCGCTGAGGAGCAGGAGAACAACTCAATAGAATCACAAATCGAACAGAAACGGATAACTCCAGTAATAACTGAAAACAATAATAACGAGATTGTTATTAAACGTGAATTTGTAACCGTAGTTGATGGAGAGCGTTCACTCCTAAATAATTATAATGTTGTGGTAGCTGAGTTTACTCAAATGTTTAATGCTAAATCGTTCCGTGATCGTTTAACATCTCAACACCAAACATCATCATACGTACTTAAAAATAATAAAAACAAGTACTTCACCATAATCAATGGGTTTAATACTCGTAACGAGGCAATAGAATATATCCAAAAATTAGAGAGTGAAAACAAAATTCAACTACCAATAGCAAAAGCATGGATAATATACGCCATCAAATAACCTTATCCTACTAAAATAAATTACAAACATATTCACAAATCTCACCTGAAACAAATTTTATGCGCCACCAATATGACCAATCGTCAAATGCTAATTCCATAGCAAATTTAAAGAGAATAATAACGATAATACAATGAAATATCTTCATATAAATACCTATACTCTTATCTGACCATTTGCTAAAGATATAGCATTTTATAATCCATATATTTATGACTGATAATATTATAAATATCAATACTGCACATAAATTCACCTTAAATGGTGGTCCATAAGCATCCATTTCATACCATGGAATATCAACCCATTTTACGCCAATAAAAGACAGAGCCATCAATATTATAAACGGCATCAAATAACAAAGCACTAAATACACCCACTTCATAGTATTTTATTTTTTTATTTACCTTGCCTAAATTTCATATTTTTATACTTCTGAAAGTTATCATCCATGCTACGTAAATCATGACCAAAATCTATCCCTTCTGCATTTGCTTTCATATCCATATCATCCCAACCAATTTCATCACTAAAAACATAACTTTTAAATTCATCTTTAATAAGTTCTTTTGCAAATCCTTTTAGAAAAGCAGTTCTTCTTCCGTCATAATATGCATGCATTGCGCTATATATAAAATGTAGTAGTTTATCTAATCCAGTATCATCATTTTTTCTTGCTACATTCTCATATACATGAAATAGTGGAGCTCCTTTCCCATTATCAAAACCCTCTTCAGAGTTTATCAACAACGCTACTGCTTTTAATGCAGTTCCAAAATCATCGTAATCTCTTAAAGCGCAATTTACTAAAAATTTCCCTAATTCTACATAATAATCATCAGGAAATCCTACTTTACTATATTCGTTGTTATAATCATCTTTTATTTTTTGAACTCCTTTTTTTTTGCAATTTCAGACAAATATGGTATCCCACCTGTTAACTGCTTAACTGTATTATCGCTACCTATACGCCCATTTATACTAATAGAGTTAGGCTCAGCAATTACAGTAGTATCCTCCTCAAGAGTACAAGTTACAGGATTTATTACGTAAGCTACATTTCAATTGATAACAATAAATGGGAGCTCTAAAACTGTTTTCCTTAGTTTTTGAACTCCCTCGTAATCATTAATATGTGGTTATAGCTATCCTCGCATATGTTGGCGCATTGTATCTATATCATCTAGGAAATCTTGCATCTCTTGTTCATGATCAGCCTCTTCGGCTAAGATTTGTTTTGCTATTGAGTTAGTGATATAATCTTTCCCCTCAGTTAATTCTGCTATCTCCTGATAACGTCGCATTGCGCACTGTTCAGCACTCTTGATAATACGTAGCAACGACTCTGAATCAAAATCGGTAGGTGCATCATATACACATCTAGCCTTTTCAAACCAATCTTTAGGGTTAAGAACTGGAACGCCATCCAACTCGGTAATTCTAGCTGCTATCATATTAGCATGACCTAGCTCCTCATTAGCATGTTCCATAAACTCATTGACAATCTCAACGCGTTGCGCTCCGACTATCACCTGCGCTGATACCCAATATTGGTAATATGCTAACCACTCCTCAGACAATGCTGCATTCAGATGTTCAAGTACTAACACTACATCTATCTTACCCTTTAAAATCGCTAAACTCTCTTTTGCCATAATAGTAAATTTATATATTTACCTATATAACATCCACCAATATATTTTGTTTGCATTACTATCATATTACAACTATCTTTGCAATATGAAATTTAAAGAGGGACTAGCTAAAATCAAAACAGGATTACAAAAGATATCATTCCGCACAGGAGTAATTATTCTAGCTTTATGCATACCATTTTATATACTCTCATTTGCACAAATGGCATTGCCTATAAGTACTGCACTGAAAGGGGGATTATGGTTTATTCTATTTGGACTAGCTAAGACAACCCAATATACAGGTTTGACAATAATAGGAGCTGAGGGGGTAATTAGACTTAAAAGTTGGATAAAGAAACGTCGCAACAATAATAAGATAGAGGATTAATTTTTAATCCCTAATCGTATCCACAACCAACGTGGTATCATTCGCCAGAAAAATACTAAGATAGCGTAACGCCAATCAATAACCAACACCTTACGTTTAGCCTTGATACCCTTAACAATCTTCGTAGCAACATAATCAGCAGTCATAGCCATTGGGTAATGCTTATCACCTGCCAATAGTGGAGTATTAACAAAACCTGGTCTAATATCGGTAAAGATGACCTTATCACCCTGCATTCTGGATAGTTGAGTTAGTGATTCGATATATTTATTTTGGAAACCTTTAGTAGCAGAATATGATGCAGCCACACCTAATCCTTTAGTGCCAGCTATGGATGAAATCACAGCTATATGACCACCACCAATTCCCTTAAAATAATGGTATGCAGCATCAACAATACGCGTAAAACCTATCACATTTAGCTCTAATGTCATCTGTTCAATCCCAACATCTAACTTTATATTCTGCTTTCCGCAACCTGATGATAGTAGTAGAATATCTATTCCACCCATTCTATCTATCAGCTCCATAAGTTTCAGCTCTGCACCCACCTTAGTTGTATCTATCTGAGCAAACTCAACATTTTCAGAGGCAAAGGCTTTAAGTTCATGCAAACGCTCTATATTACGTCCTACCACACCTACACGCCACCCTTGATTTATATAAATCTTAGCTGTCGCATACCCTATACCTGAGGTTGCACCTACTATAAGAATCGTTTTTTTACCCATCTTAATTAAATCTGTTCTTCACCATGGTTGTGATTATGGTTATGGTTATGTGGAATAACCTCATCAACTTCAAATGTTTTAGGCTTAACCTTACTCTTCAACGGAATAGTGTAGAATAGTGAGAATGCACCATTTATTGATGAACTACTCTTGCCATAGCCAGGTATATAACCTGGTGATGAGTATTCATTTTCGGTACAGCTAAACATATATAACATCCGTACCATCCAACCCATTGACCAATTATTGTAAATATTGACTCTGACACCTAAGTTAAATTCGCCCCAAACGGCTGATGCACTCTGATCTAAGATACTAAAACCACTACTATCTCCCCAATAACCATCACTAACTACCGCATCCACAATCTCATAATTAAATGATGAAAAACCTAAACGGAAACCAGCTATTAGTTTATAGTCCGAATTTTTACTATACAGAAAATTATAACCGCCACCAATCTTAGCATAAAGGCTCATTGGTGCATTATATGTAAAGTTACCTGTTTCAGGAGTTGAATTAGCAGCACCTAAACCCACCTCAACAGATGGAAAAAATCTATTATACAGATTAACCTCACCCGAAAAATCTATCAAGCCATACTCCTGCCCCAACGCACGCATTACAGGATCCCAAATATTTACACCTACGGTAATACCATTCATTAATGGATAGACAATCTTAGCCGAATCATTATTAAAAACTACCATCGTTGAATCAACCCAAGTAGAATCTTTTTCAAAACCATCAATAACAATACTTTTAGAGCTATTCTTCCCTTTCAGACTATCACTACCGCTCTTTTTATCATTAGCAACACTATATTCAGCACTCTCCACAGGGGTAATTCTCCTCTGCCCCATGACTACGGTAACAAATAGTAATGATATAATTGATATAAAAATAAATCTTCTCATACTCTTTTATTCATCACTAGTTTTTAGATAAATCTCAATAGTTTCCACATCCACATTAGTAAACATATCAGTGGTTACAGCTACTGAATCTATTATATTTTGCGTATAACTAAACTCTTCAAGTTCATAATAGTACATTGCACCGCACTCAAAGGAGTGAAATTGTGGAATCTCAGCATAAACAAAGGTCAATGTATCATTATAGATAGAATCAGATATCGCGCTCTGCTCCCAGTGGAACACATATTGTGTCACACCACCATTATCCACCCTAAAAGGCATATAAACCTGTGTAATACTAGACTCATTATCCAACAATATAGAATCACCTGGCGCACCTATCCCATAAACCGTAATAGAGTCAATAGAGATACTACTCAGCGTTGAACTAGAGTATAAGCCTGCCAATGGGATGCTACTAGTATTCTCGTAACACTCAGCAATACCACAGCTAGGGAGTTGTGACAATGCACCCACCAAGGCTATAAATAATATGACAATTCTACTTCTATTCAAAACTTCCCCACTTTACAATTTCATCCATCTCCTTACGCTTCTTCATTGGGGTAGCATCCGTTGCAGGATAACCAAGTGGAATAATTGCAATAGGCTCCCACCCCTCAGGGATAGATAACCCCTCGCGACAAATCACAGGGTCAAAATTGCATATCCAACAAGTCCCCAATCCTAACGAAGTAGCCGCCAAACAGATATGCTCAATAGCAATAGAAAGATCCACATCAGTATGATCCTTGCCATCATGAGCGCGATGCCACGCCTGGTGATGCGCACCAACAGCCACAATACACAGTGGTGCAGTTTGAATAAAATCGCGAGGGTAAGATTTATATAACACCTCCAACAACTCAGGAGTATCAATAATCAGAAATTTCCATGGTTGTTTATTTACCGCCGACGGAGCCATTCTAGCACACTCCATAATGCGCATTAACGTCTCGCGTTCAACAGGTTTAGGGCTATATGCACGACATGAGAATCGTTTCAGCACCACCTCGATATATTTTTTATACATTTCAGTACTCTCCATAATTATTATTATTTTAGTTCCTCCTCAATTTCGTAATTATTTCTATTAGCAGCATTACGCGCAATCAATTCTCCCAAGAAACCAGTCAAAAAGAATTGCGTACCAATCACCATAGTAGTCAGCGACAAATAAAAATATGGTGAATCAGTTATCAATATATAGCTAGCACCAGTGTGCATATTATACAATTTCAATGCACCCACCACCACTGTTGATATCAAACCAATTAGAAACATAACACTTCCCAACAAACCGAAAAAGTGCATAGGCTTAAACCCAAATTTAGATGAAAACCACAACGTAGCCAAGTCCAAATAGCCATTAACAAATCTACTCAACCCAAACTTAGTAACTCCATATTTACGAGCTTGATGCTGCACAACCTTTTCACCAATCTTATTAAAACCAGCATTTTTAGCTAAGTAAGGGATATAACGGTGCATATCACCATAAATCTCAATACGTTTGATTACCTTGTTGCGATAAGCCTTTAACCCACAATTAAAGTCATGTAGCTTAATACCACTAACACGTCTAGCCGTAGCATTAAACAGCTTAGTAGGTATAGTTTTAGATAGCGGGTCATAACGTTTCTGTTTCCACCCCGACACTAGGTCGTAGCCATCTTCCATAATCATCCTATACAATTCAGGAATCTCATCTGGTGAATCTTGCAAATCAGCATCCATAGTAATAACCACATCACCTTTAGCGCGAGCAAAACCAGTATTCAACGCAGGTGACTTTCCATAGTTACGTCTAAAAGACACCCCCTTAATGGCACTATTCTCCGCGCACAACTTAGTGATAACACCCCATGAATCATCCGTACTACCATCATTTATAAATAGCACCTCATAGCTAAAGTTATTATCTCGCATAACCCTATCTATCCAACTAGCCAATTCAGGAAGTGACTCCTCCTCATTATATAATGGTATAACTACTGAAATATCCATCTTATTTATTTCTATTTATCAATCTTATTATTAACGCTATAATCAGTGACAACACCGAACCGAAAAAGGAGGTTACCCACATCATCTGAATAACAAAATCTATTGCTGAAGGTACTAAACCTTGTTCAATCCCCTGCTCTACCACAGCTACAAACTCTGAATCCTTCAATTCATCCACCGATTTATATATATCTAACGCCATTTGCAACTGATTAGTTATTAAGTTAGGCTCAATAAACCTAATGTAAGCAAAAGTTACTATGCCACATATCAATGCACCATAGATATATAGTAGCATACCATACATCCACATTTCAGATATAGACATACAATTGAAACGCCCCTTGTTACATCTGCGAATAAATCTATAAGTCACATACGGAATAGCCAATATTAGCAAGTTCAGCACCCATGCAAACATAACATTCACACTAGCCAAAACATAGCTAATAAATATAGCAGTCAGATAACCACCAAAAATCAACCCATCATTAGCCGCACTCTTATATATCGATTTTAATTCCATCTAAACTAAATTTTCAACAAACTTACACAAAAAACTCCGAATAATCTGTACCACTAATAAAAATAGTCAACTTTTTTGTGTCACTATATATATTCCATTATGTTTTATTGCTAATGTTTTATAAATTTCATATATTTGCATACGTTTTTGTGCATTTTTTCGCAAAAACAAAGCATAAATTTATCATTACAAAAATATTTATTATGAAACACAAATTACTATTTATGTTGCTAATAATGCAGCTAACATTACCGCTAACAGCTCTAGCAGAAACAACCACAATTGATAATATCAATTATGAAATTAATGACGATGATATGACCGCTAGCATAATAGAGAGCAGCATATCTGGTGACATTATTATACCAGCTACCATTACAGTCAATAATGAAAGCTACACTGTTATATCTATTGATGAGGATGCGTTTATAAATTGTACCAACTTAACCAGTGTTAGCATCCCCGAAACGGTTACATATATTGGTGGTTTCGCATTTTATGGATGCACTAATTTAACTAGCATTAGCATCCCTAAATCAGTCAGCTCTATTGAAAACTACGCATTTAATCGTTGCACTAGCTTAATTAATGTATATGTTGAATGGGAGAGCCCTATTGACTTAGATTCTTACAGTTTTGAGAATAATGGCAAAACTATTAAGGTGCTTATAGTTCCAGAGGGAGCAGCTGATACATATAAGGAGAATGAGAAGTGGTCTAATTATTTCCTATATGTAGTATCTTCTTTAGATGACATTATTGAAACTACAATTGATGATATTACATATAGAATCATGGATAATAATGCTATTGTTTATAAATATAATAATAGTGACAAGAATAGCTGCGATATACCTTCCTCTATTTCATATAACGAAAGCAGTTATCCTGTTACAACAATTGGGGAGGGCGCATTCTATGGATTCACTAATTTAACTAGCATTAGCATCCCTGAATCAGTCAGCTCTATTGGAGATTATGCTTTTAGCTATTGCTCTGGTTTAACTAGCGTTATCATCCCTGAATCGGTTAGTTCTATCAAAGAATACTCATTTCTTTATTGTACTGACTTAGCTAGTGTTACCATTCCAGAATCGGTCACTTCTATTGGATATAGCTCATTCAGTTACTGCACTAGCTTAACTAGCGTTAGCATCCCTGAATCAGTTACAACACTTGATAATTCCGCATTCTATTATTGTACTAGCCTAGAAAGTATCGACATCCCTAATTCTGTAACTTATATTGGAACTTACATCTTTTATAACTGTACTAGCTTAACTAGTGCTAACATCCCTGAATCTATCAGCTCTATTGAGCGTTCTGCTTTTCATTTATGCTCTAGCTTAACTAGTATTATCATCCCTGAATCAGTTAGTTCTATTGGAAAAACAGCGTTTTATGGTTGTACTAACTTAACTAGTATTAATATCCCTTATGCAGTAGCTGAGATTGGTGATTGGGCTTTTGGCTCATGTGATAACTTGACATCAGTTAAAGTAAATTGGGAAACACCATTTAGTGCTGATTCAGATCTATTTAGCAATTCGACTATTGATATTTATAACCAAGCTACATTATCAGTACCTGCGGGAACATTGGAGGCTTATCAGGAAGATACTTTCTGGGGACAGTTCAATAGCATTATTGAGGATTCTAGCCTAGCTGTTGAGGATAATTTAGTAGATAATAGCGTTAAGGTATATACTGTAAATGGCACGCTAATGGTTAGTGGAGCTGCGGATGGTGCTACTATTAAGATATATAACCTAACTGGCGTAAATGTGGTTAATGGCGTAGCAATTGACGGTGTAGCGCAAATTGAGCTACCTACCGCTAGTGGTATCTATATTGTTACTGTCGGCAACCAAAGCTACAAAGTAATAAAATAGTCACAAAGATTATTTTAAGAAAAGAGAGGGTAGCTAACAAAATTTTGTTAGTTATTCTCTCTTTTAGCGTTGAATAGCAGGAGCAGTTTTAGCTATCAACCTCAGCATACTATAATTATGATAATAGGGAGTGCAGGCTCTGCACAAAAAATGCATTCTGCGCACCCCATCTAACTTTTTAAGAATCAAAGGGGTATCTAAAATGATGGATATTTCTTCAAAAAAAGTTCCGAAAATTACTCTCAGAAATTTGCAGATTTAAAAAATATTCCTACCTTTGTGCCCGGGTAAGTCCTATACGGCATGCTCCTTGTAAACTCCCCCAGGTCCTGACCGAAGCAAGGGTAGCAGGTTGTAGCGGCGCGATGTAGTTAGCTTGCCCTTTCCGCCTCTTTAGCTCAGTTGGCCAGAGCACGTGATTTGTAATCTCGGGGTCGTTGGTTCGAATCCGACAAGAGGCTCCAAAAAGCGGAAATGCAAAAAAAAGCAGTTATCAAATCGATAACTGCTTTTTTTCATCAACCTATTTTCCCGACTGAGCCTGTATTTCATTAAATAACTCCTTTAGAACCTTTATTACATCATTAAATTGTTCACTTAACATAAACTTATCATACTTATAGGCTTTTTCACCCTCCTTATATGGAGACTGGTATTTGTATTTAGTTTCAAATATATTCTTTTTTACGGTATCATTATATATTACATGCCAATTAAACTCATCACGGTTCTCATTAAGTGGTAATCCACTGTTTTTTATTAAGTTAAGATAATCGGAATGTTTGTTTCCTAAATCTTGATCATTGTTAGGTGCCCTGTGATTTACATTATTTCTAACCCAACAAATAAATTCAAGAATATATGCGTAATCTTTAAAATTTGAAATTTGTTTGATAAAATATATTTTTGATGAATATGACACACCTTCAATAGTAGAAATATTATCACTAATTCTAGTTTTTGGTGTTTTTTCCTTAATAGCAGTTTTAAATGATTCAAAGTCATTATACTTCTCATACAAGTAGTAATTAATGAGCATTTCAGCTTGAAAGTGAGCATATTTACAAAATTCGCTAAAGTCAATCTTATGAGAACGAACGCCATATCTATAACGCAGCATCTCCCTATAATCACTAATTAATTTAGTGCGTACATATCCATGGCTAATCTTATTATAATCAAGCTCTGGACTATATGAATCAAGTTCATAATCTAACCCTAAATATTGCTCAATCTTTGAAATTTTATCATCACTGTACAATGCAGGATTTGCAGGAGATGAGCGTTTAGTTATCTTCTGCAATTCGAGGGCAAACTCTGGGTTCTTCTTTGCCAGAGCCTCTATCTTTTTGAGGGTTAATCTTAGTTTGTCGTCCATGGCGTATCGTTGAGTAGTGAGTCGAGATCTTGGTTTAGTGTCTCGATGTCTATGTTCTGAGGTTTGACCTGTGGTGTTAGTTTATCTGTGCGGTGTAGCAATCTATACTCCTTGCCCTTTGCGTTGCGACAAGTCGAGATTGATAGTTCATCTTTTTTGTCAACTGCAGTGACTTGCTTATCTATGACTACATTTATCTCTTTACACTCCAACTGATAATTTGCAGTTCGCACCTCCGTCGGAATATCTGTGTAGTATCCATCCATATCTGTATGACTAATATGTATATAAATATTGACACTTATATTAGAAAGTTTCTCAAATTTCAATAATGGTATCGTATCAAGGAAAACTGTCTTTTTACTCTCTTTAGACTGAGTCTTAAAACTATCTGCAAGATGCATAAATTTTGTATATAGCTTGATATAAGTACTGTCGTTCTCGCCCTTAACCATCTTCATATACATCAACTTACCGTCAATCACAGAGACTAAATTAGGTGTTCCTTTTTTTATGTGCCCCTTTTCGGCTTTGTACATTGGGAAAAATTTGCTGTATGCCACCTGATAGCCATACCTATCCCACATATATAAGATATTACGGATGTCACGCATATACTTTTGTGTAACATTTAGTTTGTTGCTTACTATGATACCCGTAACCTCTTGACGAGTTCCACGTTTTTGAAGGCGTGTTTTGGAGTCATTTATAGTGAATCCTTGGTCTGTAATTATGCGATGGAGTTCTTTGATAAACTTACCCTCAGATTGATATACATTGTGCATAGATGAGAATGTAATATCGTCAGCATAACGTGTAAAATTAAGTCCAAAACGCTTAGCAAGACCAGCCAATCTGCGATCCAATTTGTCACAAATCATATTCGTGATTATTGGTGATGTAGGAGCACCTTGAGGCAAAACGTAACGATATTTCTTCTGCTCGTCATTCTGATCAATTTCCTCTCTCATAGCGCAAATACCAGCAATTACGTTTGCTACAGCTACAGGAAAGTTGAAAGGCTGTAACTGCAATCGCTTCCAAACTCTCGCTTGATCAATGCTTGGAAAGAAATCTTTTAGGTCGATATTATAAACATAATTCTGTTCCTTGTGACAACCTGCATTAGTCACCACTGAACGCCTCTCTGTAAAACCCATAGCGTAAGTAGATGGAGTATATAAAGATTTTAGAATCTCATTTATACACGAAAGCATATATTTATAGCTACGATTCCTAGGTGATGTAATTTTCCGCATCCCACCCGACTTTTTCTTTACCTCGAATGTACGGTAGCGATGAAATACATTATTGGGGTTACAGTAGTACGTGATATGTTTCTCTGTAAATGGATGGAACTTACCAGACAAACCACGCAACTCCATATCGCTTTGTTTGATTTGGTTGAGTAGAGCAAGTAGATCCACTCTGCTTGACATCTCTCTTGCTATGTTTGCTATCTGTTCACGTTCCATTTAACTACTGGGATTAAAAATGATCTTTGAATAACTCTCATTTGGAAGATTCTTTTCTTTATGTAAATGTAATGAGCTCTACTACTCATTCTATAATCTATAATATCAACTATCATTATTCGCATGCTTATAGCATGTTAAGCTTAAAGCGTTTACGATATAACATTGTTATCTTCAGCTCCGCAGAGCCAAGACATTATGCGAATCTACCCACAAGTGAACAGGGCTTACGCCACGCATAACGTATTCAAAATGTAACTTCCTTTTAGAGTATTCAAAGATCGATTGTATGCAAATGTAGGGATTAATTTACAAATATTAGCAAGCTAATACACAGAAATATTATTAGTAGCAATATTGCTGTTCACTAATCACAATACAAAGATATAACATTGTTATGAACGCTATCTTCGTAAACTATTGTAATTTGTAACCATCCTATTTATTCTCTCAAAAACTGCATCATGAATATTTCGAGGCGACAGCACCAATAGCTCACTCCCAAAAGAACAAAGTTCTCTAATCAACTCATAATTCTCACGACACTCTACCGAGAAGAAGAAGCCGCCTTCAAGCATTGGATACTCAGCCTTCAAAGACTGCTCTTTGGCACTTTTGTAGCGAACCTGCGAGTCGTGGATAGGTTTGTAATCAACATAATGCTTCGATCTATCACTCACCCAGAACAGAATCTTCTCCAGCCGTGCATCTTTATGGAGTGTGACACCAACTATATCATCAAAATATTCGTTTATATCCTCCGCACACATTCGATATGGGTGCGATGGCAAGAACTTGACATTACCAATTATATCCAAATTAAAGTGTAACAACTTGTCATCAACATCCGCGGCAGCATACAGATACCAACGCCTATTGTACTCTTTTAATAAATAAGGGTGCAATCTAATCGTCTTGCTACACTCCGCATTATATGGTTGATATTCAATCTCAAGAACCTGCTTATTTGTGATAGCTGTAAATAATTGCCCCAACAGTGAGGAGTTTTCTAGCGGATTCTTAGTGAACGAGATAGCCCTATTATCAGAGGTGTTTATTCCCATGCTCAACCGTAAATTCTCAAGCGAATCCAAATTTGGCAACCCATCAAACTGACCAATCATCGAGAGAGCCTCAGAAAGCAGATGCCTCTCATCGTCCGACATCGACTTCTTAAATATCGAAAACGCAGGATCAGCATATTTCAAACACCTTTTAGTGTAACTCTTCTGCGTATCTGTCTTAAATCCTGCAGCCGAATATCTCTCAATCTCTGCCAAGAATGGACCCTCAAACTCAATATAGTTTATATCCTTCTCAACACATCGCCGAGAGACCGAGTCCACCCCCAACTCATTAAGAGCCTCATTCACACCACGAGTCAAATCATCAAGCGAATAGTTATGATAACGATTGCTCAACAAATCATCCAGAATCTTATATCTGGTCATTGCGTTCTTGTTTACAGGCATAGTTGAATGTTATTAAAATGGCAAATCTGTATTATCATCTGTTTCTATCTTTTGACGATCTTCCGACTTTAAGTTTCGCACTACAACCACGCCATCATTTCCAACTGCAAGAAATCGTTTTTCATCAGTCGAAAATGCGGCAGATGCTACATTGCCAGCTCTTAATAATACGCCTTTTACGCTATCGCCCAGATCATTAAAATGTCCTATATTTTCAGATAAATTATCTGTATTGTGAATATATATATTACCTGAAGGCTGATGCCCCCAATTATTATTTTTACCACGATTATACGCTACATAACCTTGATTAGAAAATGCAATATAACGACCTGATGGGCT
>JAWXTT010000033.1:0-16326 GCA_044433325.1 Bacteroidales bacterium | reverse complement strand
CATCTCACCAATTAATTTGGTTGCATTAAACTCTTCGATATCAAAATGTAATGTAGCATCAGCACTATCTCTATCAGTGGTTATATAACTAAAGAAGAGACCCATACGCAGAAAGTTTGTTGATAATCTAAGGCTATCCATATAGAATCCCTGATTCTTAATATCTACATTGAAACACGCGCTATCTGCTATGATATTATTGTAATTAGTATTTCTAATCGAAGTATTAAGTTCAACATCTAGGTTACTAGGGATTCCCAGAAAGTTGTTAATTGTACTCTCTCTATCTTTAGATATGCTTTGTGAGTAGATACCACCATCTACAATAGCAGGAATCAACTCATTAAGCATTACATGTTCAGTAGTTAGATTTGCCCTAATGGTTAGGAGTGAATCGTTAATAATATAGTTGCGCCAATTATCCACTGTGCCACTTAAACTTCCGTATGAGTCACCTATGCTGACATCTAATTGATTTAGATTTAGATTATCTTGACTAAAATCTAAATCGCCTCTACTTACGACTGAGATTAGTGGTAGTTGTGGCATAATTCCGCGCAGACTATCTAACATTAGGTTTCCCTGATATTTCCAATTACCTATAATATCCCACAGTTTATATTTAATATTCTTTGATAAATCTACCGTTTGATAAAGGGTAGCATTACCCTCAATATCTAAGGTTTCTAATAATATTAATATTGAGTCATTACTATTGTATTGGATATTATCCAATATCGCTATATAGTTAACGATTGGTGCTTGAATTGAATCTAAATCAATATCAAAATCGATATCTAGCTGATTAATACTTATAGTATCTAACGAGAAAAAATCACACTCACCATTAGATAGCGATAATCCCCCCTTTAAACCATCTGGAATAAATCGCGTCGTGGATGGTATAATATCTATATTCATATCCAAACCATCGGCTGAGATATCCATATCGTGATATGAATTTAATGATATACTATCCAATTGTAGCTTAACCATATCAGGATATTTTAATAACTTGTCATTATAATCAAAAAACGCTACCCCCTCATTAGATATTAATTTAGCGTTAGTATGGGGTATAATAAATGTAAGATTTGAGAATTTAACACTATCGTTAAAGGCAATACTCATCAGTGATTTATCAGCACCCTTATATAATGGATAAACTATGCTAGCATTGATATATGCTTCCCCTCCAAATTGCAACGAATCAGGGATATAATCCTTTAAATCTTCAATATTCAGAGTTGTCACAATATTAACATCAGCAATCGGTTTATCTATATTATTCATATAAATTGTTCCATCAGCTTTGAGTGACGATTCTTTATATTTGAACCCTAATGCTTTTATGTCTAGTCTATCTGCTGATTGATTATTAATATCAACAATGGCTGAAATATCACTGTTAAACTGATTTAATACGCCTATCTTATCTATACCCAATGAGCCGCCATTAAGTTTTAGGTCAAGAGCAATAGGAGGGAGTGTTGCAGCCATATCTAGTAGGTTTACCGTTCCCTTTGTTTGTACTTGAGCCTTAACTCCCATATTATAAGGTGTTATCTGCTTAAATATTGACAATGTATCAAGCTTAAAATCTTTAGCGATATCCATAATGGATGGTGTATAGATAGCTAGATCTAACTCTATATCATTTGAGCCAGAGTTATATTTACCATTTAAATCTATCTGAACATTCTCATTAATAGTGATTAAGGTAGATTTAGAGGCATATGATTTGCTGAAAGGGTTTAATCCTAGCGCACCCGTAATAGATACACTATCACTATTGGTAAAGATAGGAAAATCATTTAGTTGTAGAAACATATCACTAGCTTGTGTATCTATTGTATAGTAGCGAAGTGAATCCTCAATCTTTGACGATAAAGTTAATCGCGCAGTTTTACCCTTTATTATGCTTTCACCACCCAACAATGAGATATCAGCAGTTAGATTCTGTACATTGATTGAATCAAAATAGATATTATTAGCGCGTATCTGTACACTACCTAATGCATATACCGAGTCCGCCTCGATATGCATTATACGTTTACGATGATGGTTGTAATATAGAAATTTGTTATGTCCAGATAGTTGTACCTGATCAATCCATAGACGTTGAGGTGGTATCTGTTTAACCTTGGGTCTAGGTCTAGGAGAGCGGAAACGCCATACATTCCACCCAGGTACGCGATTTTCAGATATAGTAACTAGGGTAAATCCATTAGTAACCTTGACTGATGGTACTGATATGGTCAATGAGTCCGCCCAAAGTTTATCAATCTCGATAATAACATCCAACTTATCGAATGTTGCTAATGTATCAGTAGGATATTTATATAGGTGCGATATCAGTAACCCATTTTCAGCTGTAAGATTAACGTTTGGGAAATCTCGGATATCTAGGTATAGATTATCAAACTCCATCTCACCAACTATGTAGTGATTAAGGAATATCTTAGCAGGTTCAGTAAGTTTATGATTCTCATTGAGTAGGTAGAGAGTGGTCAATAAAATAGCAACAATACCAATAATGGTAATGATAATTACGGATACGATTTTTATGACTACAACTAATACTCTCTTCATATTTAATATGGGATGTATTATATGCGTTGGTTCGGTACGCTATCTGTTTAAGGTGTTCTTCAGTAGTGTTTTGTTATTATTCCAGAAGAAAATCTTTTGAACCTAATCTAAAGCTGTCAGCAAATACCTCAACGCGGTAACTACCTGCTGATAGCATAGTATTGACATTCCAATAAATTTTAACAGGCAATTCATCTCCTGTAAATTCGATAGTTTTGCGTTCGGTATATGGTATTACTCCACCATCAAATTCAAAGCCTGTTATATTACCTAACAATCCACCTTGCGGATTTGTTATACGAATAAAGATATCTTTTAATCCAACTTCAGCTGTAAGGTTCTGAGGGATTGCGAAATCTATCTCTAATTGTTTAGCATTTTTGATACGACGCTCCTCACGACCATTCTTTTTAAGAGGGGTTAGAGTAAGTGATGTAATGCTTAGTTTTTCAGCCAATGTGATACGTTCAGTTAGATGTTCATTCTTCTTAGTGTATTCATCGACACGGTTATTTAGTTTCGCGTTTTGTGATTTAATGGCTTTGTTTTCAGCTTTTAGTCCAGCGTTCTCTTTCCCTAGCTTATCTATCTGTTCGACATAGTGGCGCATAATTCCACGTAGGGTACTTATCTCCTCTTGGAGTTCGGCAATCCGTTTATTGCTAGTTATTTTCTGAGTTTTAAGCTCAACCAGTAGTTTCTCTACTTTATCTTTAGCCTCGCCATATTTGGCTACTAGCGAGTCATTGTTTAGGTAACGAGTTTGACTCTCATAGTTCTTAAATTCAGTGTTGAGTTGTTCATATTCACCAGCTAGAGATAGCTGATTATTCTCCAATACTAACATCTCATTTTCAGCTTTAGCCTCCTTAATCTGTTGTGTCATTGTTATTACATATACGCTGAGTATAACAATAGCTAAAGATACAGCTGCGATAGCTGCAATAAGAATTATTTTTTTTGTTTTTTCAGTTATCTTCATTTGAAAATATCCTCCTTGTTAAAAGAAAAATAAGAATACAAGTGGAATGGCAATACCAATTAATAATTCAATTCCGCCAATCCCAATGATGCCACGTTTACCCTTCACCATAATTATCCCAGTCAAGATTATTACTATTAAACTCACTGCGAATATATCTGAGAATGTTGTCCACCATTTCCCAGGATTATAGTGTAACTTAGACATTGCCCCGATAATGTAGCGAGGTTTAACCTCCTCAAATGTAACATTGTTACTATTCAGGTCAACTACTACATTTGAACCACCCTTCAGAAATATTTTCATCAGATTAGATTCAGGGAAGTAATGCTTAGTATAATTTTCTGCTTGATCTATATCATTTAGGTAGTTTTCTATTACATACGCTTTGGTGATATCAGATTTTGTAATTTGTGGAAGTTCCACCATATATTGGTGTCGTTCCACTGTATAGTTTGGGTTAGAGTTTTTCACATGATTCATAGCTATTCCAGATATTGCGTAAATAATTAGCATACCCGAGAATAGGAATGATAGGTCACGGTGAATAGCTCTACTCCACCTACGTATCTTACTGAACTTCATAAGATGTAGCTACGATATGATAGAATGATAGGTACTCTTTACCCTCCTTCTCAGCACGTTCAGCGATACGCGCTCTAAAGCCTGCAATACGCTCTTCTGGTGTGTTGCCCACCTCGTTACGTGCTGCTTTTTCGGTAGAACATCCATTTTCATCCTCGCCATGAACCTCTTTTACCTGTTTAGCTAATTGTGCTTCCCAACTTTGAAGGTATGCTTCATCCACGCGATCCTCCTTAACAGTGCCCTTAACGGTAACTATGTTATTGATACAATCTTGTGAGAAACTACCTAGCTCACCACTCTCAATTCTTAAAGTCAATGAATCACCAACTAGGAACATTTTACTAGCACCATGAGCGCATAAGTGAGAGCATACCCCCTCGATTTCAATCTCTTTTCCTATTAGTGAGTCTGCACTCTCCATTACCCCCTCAACATTCAATATTGCTACTTCAACAGCTTCGCTGCTGGATGCCTTATTGTTTTTTGTTGCATTGTTACATGCAAATGTCATTACTGCAATTACTGCAACTACGACTAGTCTAATTGTTTGCTTCATTCTCTTCTTTTTTTGATTAATATATGCTCTATTTTTAAACTAATCACAAAGTTAAGTCTTTTATTTGAAATATCCACACTCATTTATTAGTAAAATAATGTGCAATAGCTACTTACTAGTAGCTATTTTTAGGTATTTATGCAAAAGTGGCTACCTGAATTTTATCTCAGATAGCCACCAAATATTTAATAAGTTATGTTTTTATTTTAAAGAGCTTGGTCATGTACACCCTTAACGGCACGTCCTGATGGGTCATTCATATTGCGGAATGATTCATCCCAAGCCAATGCTTCGGCAGTACTACAAGCCACTGATGGTACTGATGGTACACATTCAGCTGCTGTATCTGATGGGAAATGCTCTTCAAAGATTGTACGATAGTAATACTCCTCCTTGTTACGTGGTGGGTTAATTGGGAAACGTTCTGCTGCTTTCTCCATATCCTCATCACTAACTGCATCAGTAGTAATTTGTTTAAGAGTATCAATCCAGCTATAACCAACGCCATCTGAGAATTGTTCCTTTTGTCTCCATGCAACGCTTTCAGGCAACATATCTTCAAATGCTTTACGCAGTACCCATTTCTCCATACGACCATTTTTAATCATCTTATCCTCTGGGTTAATTTGCATCGCTACCTCCATAAACTCTTTATCTAAGAATGGTACACGACCCTCAACACCCCAAGCACATAACGACTTGTTAGCACGCAAGCAGTCATATAGGTGTAGTTTATCCAACTTACGAACAGTTTCTTCGTGGAACTCCTTAGCGTTAGGAGCTTTGTGGAAATATAGATAACCACCAAATATCTCATCTGCACCCTCGCCCGAAAGTACCATCTTGATACCCATAGATTTAATCACACGTGATAGTAGGTACATCGGAGTTGATGCACGAATAGTTGTCACATCATATGTTTCTATAAAGTAGATTACATCGCGGATAGCATCGATACCCTCCTGAATTGTGTAATGTACTTCATGGTGAACAGTATCTATATATTCAGCAACCTTACGTGCTGCAATTAAGTCAGGTGCGCCCTCTAAACCTACTGCAAATGAGTGTAAGCGTGGATACCAAGCTTCAGACTGACCATCGCTCTCGATACGACTTTCAGCATAATGTTTAGCTATTGCTGAAACGATAGATGAATCTAATCCACCTGAAAGCAATACTCCATAAGGTACGTCAGTCATTAATTGACGTTTAACAGAATCCATCATTGCATCGCGAAGTTTCTCGATAGATGTTTCATTATCCTTTACATAGTCATAATCACGCCAAGGACGATTGTACCATTTAGTTATCTTTTTGTCACCACTCCACATATAGTGTCCTGGTTCAAATGGTTGAATCTTTGAGCAAGTACCCTCTAATGCCTTTAGCTCAGAAGCTGCATAGAATTGCCCCTGATCATCCCAACCAATATATAATGGAATAATACCCATATGGTCACGAGCAATTAGATACTCGTCACGTTCGCTATCATATAGTGCAAATGCAAAGATACCGCTGAAATGTTCAAACATCCCCTCAACACCATATTTACGATATAGAGGAAGGATAACTTCACAGTCCGAACCTGTTAAGAAGTTATATTCATCAGCCATCTGCTCACGCACATCACGGTGATTATATATTTCACCATTAACGGCAAGTACTAATTTCTTATCATCAGTATATAATGGTTGATTACCTGATTGAGGGTCAACGATTGATAGACGTTCATGCGCTAAAATTGCATTTTCGCCACAATATATACCTGACCAGTCTGGCCCACGGTGACGAATCTTTTTAGCTAACTTTAAAATTGCCTTTCTCTGCTGCGAGGCATCTCCTACTATGTCAAATAGTGCTACAAATCCACACATATTCTTTTTTATTTATATTAATATTATTACTACTCGGTTTTTGTGGTTGACAAAAGTATATAATAATTTTCAAATAGCTAACTTTTTTCTTAGAAAATTCCGATTTTAACCAAATTAATCATCCCAATACCCCTTTTTAATGAGCAAATTGAATCTTAGACTTTAGACTAAGGTCTTTAGTCTAAAGTCCAAAGTTGCAGGTTGAAAGTTTTTCTCACGGAAAGAACGGAAATAATTCCAGAAAGGTATATGTGGATAGTTGCCTGCATTTATATTAGGGGACTTCTAAAAATTGAATTTTAACGCTTTTCTATTTTAATACTTCATCTTCGCATTTTACAAAATGCACCGTAGGCACCGCTACGCTCACATTTTGAAAAATACAAATCTAAAGCATCAAAATAAATAATCGAATAAAATCAATTATTAGAAGTCCCCATTACAGAAAATATCTGTTCTTTCCGTGAGAAATGATATAAAGAAAGGTTGCAAGTCGTAGGAAACACCCACAACCTGCAACCTTTAACTTTAGACCTTAGTCCTTCGACTTTAGACGTGCGCTTAGCGCACTACCTTATAGCTTTGATTGCCAACAGTTACGATATAGATACCACTAGCAGCAGGCAACTCAACTTGCGCCGCACCATCCAGTACCACGCCATTACCCACAACACCACCATTAAGGTTATAAACCTTAACAGCCGCACCATCCGCTGCTCCACTAACCATTAGCGTACCACCAATAGCATATACCTTAGTTTCATCCATTAAATTATCCTCAACAGCTAGGCTACTATCCTCAACAATATTATAGAACTCTCCCCAGAAAGAATCTGCCTTATAAGCATCCAACGTTCCCACAGGCACAGATAATGTAGCCGATGAATATGTTGAGAAAACATTCGATGAAGTAACAGTCAATGGCGTTTCCCAATTCACCTTAATATCAGTTAATTGAGAACAGCCATAGAAAGCCTCACTATCAATCGCCGTTAAATTCTCAGGCAATACAATTGAAGTTAAAGATGAACAGTCTCCGAAAGTACCCCAACCAATTTCCGTTACCCCCTCAGGCAGTGCAATTGATGATAAAGATGAACAGTAACTAAAAGCAGAACTACCAATAGATGTAATGGTATATTCACCGCCTATACCTGAGACTGTGTTTGGTAGGACTAGGTCACCAGTTGGGGTTGTTGAGTAGCCTGTGACGCTAGCGGTCATATCAACGTTATTAGTTTCATACGTGATGTTGTTTACTGTAATTGTACTGGCTAGGGCAGTTAGCGGTAGTGTTAGCTGTAGTGTGAACAGCAGAAATAGTAATTTCTTTTTCATAATAATTCTATTTAGATTTATAATTAATTTATACTCTATTTTCGCAAAAGATTTGATGGCTTAATGGGTGACTATTAGGCTTTTATTGTTTTTATGGGCTTGGTTTGTTGGAAATTGGGGCGGAAAGATACTGTTTAGGTCAACGCTCTACGTTGTCACTCCCGACCCCGATCGGGAGTCTTTCTAATTAACACCTAAAGTTGACCATGCGGGTGGTAACATGAGTCTCACCGCTCACCGCTCACCGCTCATTGTTATTTTTTTCAACTTACAACCACTAATTTTTGTATTTTTAATTTATTTACTATCGTTGTAGTCTATTTCTTTTGCTGTTCTAGCCGTGTTAGCTCTTTTCTTCTCGTGTTATATTGCTAGCAAATAATCCATTCCATAACCAATATGATATTGTAAAACCAAAGATATGTATATAAATTTCAGTAACAATTCTTCTGAAATAGAATATTGATAGTTAAAAGCATAAATAAGCAACAGATTGTAAGCAAAAAGCCCATTTTAATAACAAATTAAAATTAAGTGAAAATTACTAAAAACTTCTTGCTTGAAATATTTGGCGGTTTATGTTATAGAACATACATTTGCAGCAGATAAATGACAAATTGATAGCAATAAATGCTAATTGCTTTCAAATTGCTAGTTTCGTTTTTATTGATTATCACGTGTTTCAATAATAACCAAAATTCAAGGTATTAAAAAATTCAAGGTATTAAAAATTTTAAGTTATGAAAAAATTTAATCTAAAAAGAGGGATCGTTGCAATAGGTGCAGTGATCGTTATGATGTTTAGTGCAAGTGCAAGTGCACAAGAAACAGAAGAGAGTGTAAACAAATTTGAAGTAAGTGTGGGAGCCGACCTAGTAAGTAATTATATATGGCGTGGTCAGAACTTGGGTGCAGCTAGTGTACAGCCATCTATTGGTATTTCTTATGCAGGTTTATCGTTTGGAACTTGGGGTTCTACTAGTTTTGACGGTAGCTCTACTGAGATTGACTGGACTTTAGGTTATGAAGTGGCTGGTTTCTATGTAGGGGTAACCACTTACTACAACACAGGTGAGTTTTTCGATTGGAAATCTGATGCATCAACTAACCTGTTAGAGGCAAATTTAAGTTATACGTTGCCTGAAAGTTTCCCATTAACTATCTCAGCTAATACTATGTTAACAGGTGTATTAGATAAAAATGCAGATGATAACCAAAATTTCTCAACCTATGCAGAATTAAGCTACCCATTTTCTGTTAGTTCAGTTGATATGAGTGTAGCCGTAGGTATGGTACTAGGTGAATCTGCTTACTATATAACTGATGGATTCAGTATCTACAATATTACGGTTGGAGCATCTAAATCTATCAAAATAACAGATGATTATTCTATGGCGGTATTCTCAAGTGTTACATTAAATCCAGTTACAGAGGGTACTTACCTATCATTCGGAGTATCATTTTAATTAATAAAGGTATAAAAAAGAATATATTAAATTGACTTATGAAAAAGATTGAAGCAATTATTAGAAAAACCAAATTTGACGATGTCAAAGAGGCTCTTATAGCAGCCGACATTGAATGGTTTTCGCACTACGATGTGCGTGGTGTGGGTAAAGCAAGACAGGAACGTGTATATAGAGGGGTAATCTATGATACTAGCGTGATCGAACGTACACTTATCTCCATTGTTGTACGTGAAAAAAATGTAGCACGTACCGTTAAAGCAATTCAGGAAACTGCCCAAACTGGAGAGGTGGGTGATGGACGTATTTTTGTTATTCCTATTGATGATGCAGTACGCATACGGACAGGCGAACATGGCGATCTAGCTCTATACAATGCCGAAAAAGAGAAGTAATTACTCCCCAAATAATTAACAATTATAAAAACGAAAAAAAAGATGAAAACAATAAAATCACATAGCCACGCCAAAGGATGGGTATTAGTGGCGATAATTATGGCACTATTTGTCAGCCCAATGAGTCTAAGTGCGCAAGATGAGGTAGCTACCGCTACTCCTACCATAGCTGAACTAGCAGCTTCCGTAGCAGAGAATGCAGTATCGCTTGATACAGTTTGGGTACTACTTGCTGCTATGCTAGTATTCTTTATGCAACCTGGGTTTGCATTGGTTGAGGCTGGTTTTACTCGCACTAAAAATACCGCAAACATTTTGATGAAGAACCTTTTGGACTTCTCCATAGGTACTGTTCTTTTCTGGCTTGTAGGATATAGTATTATGTTTGGTGTAGGTGGATTTATGGGAATGCCTGATTTACTTGGCTCTTTTGACTGGAGCTATGGCGTAGCTGAAGCTGGCTTACCTTCAGAGGGATTCATGATTTTCCAAACTGTATTCTGTGCAACAGCTGCTACAATCGTGTCGGGAGCTATGGCAGAACGTACTAAATTCCACTGTTACATTATATATTCAATATTAATTTCACTATTCATTTATCCTGTTTCAGGTCACTGGACTTGGGGTGGAGGCTGGTTAGCTGAACTTGGATTCCATGACTTTGCAGGTTCAACTGTAGTACACTCAGTAGGTGGATGGATTGCTCTTGTGGGAGCTGCTATTATAGGTCCTCGTATTGGTAAATACAAAAAAGGAAAAGCAACCGCTATACCTGGGCACAACCTTACTATTGCCGCTTTAGGTGTATTTATCCTATGGTTTGGATGGTTCGGGTTCAACCCTGGTTCACAATTAGCAGCTGCTGGATCTGCTAATAGCACAGCTATTGCACACGTATTCTTTACTACTAACATTGCAGCAGCTTGTGGTGGTTTAGCAGCTATGGGTGTATCTTGGCTTCGTGACAAAAAACCATCGCTTTCACTTACTCTTAATGGTATCCTTGCGGGGCTAGTGGGTATAACAGCTGGATGTGATTATGTTGATGCCTTTGGTGCAGCTATGATAGGTCTTATCTGTGGTGTAGTTATGGTATTTGCAGTGTCCTTCATTGAAAACGTACTTAAAATTGATGATCCTGTTGGTGCATCGTCAGTACACGGCGTATGTGGTGCATTAGGAACACTTCTTACAGGATTATTCTCAATGAATGGAATGGGAACTGATGATATTTCACAACTTGGACTATTCTACGGTGGTGGAATGGGATTCTTAACAACACAAGCTATTGGTGTCGTTGTTGTTGGTGCATGGGCTGCTGGTATGGCATTCATAGTCTTTAAACTTATTGATGTAACCATCGGTTTAAGAGTTAAACCACGTATTGAGGAAGAGGGCTTAGATATTTACGAACATGGTGAATCTGCCTACAACTAATTAAAGGGGACTTCTAAACATATCTATATAGAAATGATAAAGCGAGCATTAAGTAATTTTTGCTCGCTTTTACCACGTAAGAGGGATTAAACCAACACAAACGGATTTGTATAAAAACACCATAATCTAAACAAAGGGGATTAAAGATGTAAATGTAAAAAGGTACGATGGTAGATTAATCTCTAAATTTTTGTTTATGAATATTTTGTTGTATATCTTTGTAGCATATTTATTGCCACTTATTCTATTGAGGTGGTTTCGTTTAACTAAATTAAGTAACTTTGGATCCTGACCCGTTATCCTATTTTTATCCACAACTGAGTGGTATTCTATTATTTTTGCAACAGATTGAGGTTAACCCTTTATCAACAGGAAGTTGTGTTGCACTGGTGCTAACTATGTTAGCTCTTTTCTTCTCTGCATTTATCTCTGGCTCAGAATTAGCATTTTTCTCAATAACTAATGAGCAATTAGAATCTATCGAAAATAACCCACGTAGCAAGGATATTAGTCTGCTGTTGGATGCTCCTGAGCGTCTATTAGCTACACTGCTGATAGCTAATAATCTAGTAAATGTAACAATAGTAATACTTTGTAATCATGTTATGACTGAGGCGTTTGTTTTTCAGAATAGCGTGTTAAACTTTGTCGTTCAGACTATTATACTTACCTTTTTGATATTACTATTTGGTGAGATTATACCTAAGTTATATGCTTCAAATAATAATTTAAAGTTCGCTCTATTTTCATTTACAACTATAAATATGCTAAGTAAACTATTTTCGCCAATCTCACGATTGATGGTTAAGAGTAGTTTTATTGTTGATAAAATTGTGACTAAAAAGCGAGCTGATCTATCAGTCGAGGATTTATCGCATGCATTGGAGATATCGGATGTTCATGCTGGTGAGGAGAAGGATATGTTAGAGGGTATCCTTAAATTCGGTGCTACTACGGTAACTGAGATTATGACTCCACGAATGGATGTTAAGGATATTAATATTGATAGTGATTTCAGTAAGGTTATTGAGGTAATTTTGGAAACTGGCTACTCACGCTTACCTGTTTATGAGCAGAGCCGTGACAATATAAAGGGGGTGCTGTATGCTAAGGATTTATTGCCATATATTGGGAAAGAGAATAGTAGTGACTTCCAATGGCAATCTTTGCTGAGAAATGCATATTTCGTACCTGAAGCGCGTATGATAGATGATTTGCTTGAGGATTTCCGAGGTAAGCATATTCACATGGCGGTAGTGGTTGACGAGTTTGGTTGTATTCAGGGGATAGTTACCTTAGAGGATATTATTGAGGAGATTGTTGGTGATATCAATGATGAATATGACGTTGAGGAGAAATATCACCAGAAACTAAAGGATAATAGCTATATATTTGATGGTAAGATTCAGTTGAATGATTTCTTTAAAATAACCTCGTTAGATGAGGCGGATTTTGTGCAGGTTACAGAGGATGTTGATACCTTAGCAGGATTGTTACTTACTATTAAGGGGGATTTTCCAGCTGTTAAGGAGAGTATCAGATATGGTAGATGCCAATTCTTAATACTTGAGGTGAAAAGGTATAGAATATCACGTGTCAAGTTAAAAATCCTTACTGACGATGAGTTAACTGCAAATGATGAAACCTAAAATAATAATCATATTGGTGGTATTGGTAGCAATAATCTTGACTATATTATCAGTCAGAGGTTGTGGCGCAACAGAGCATTATGAACCAATACCTAAACCACGAGGTTATATGCGAATAGATTTACCTATTGCTAATTATGCTACGGTTAATAATCTTCCTGTCAGCTTTGAGGTAAATGATTTAGCTAATGTTGATAGGGTTAAAAAGGGTGAGTGGTTAGATATTGTTTATCCCCAATTTAATGCAACTATCCATTGTAGCTATGTTAAGGTGGATGAAGAATCATTTTACTATCATTTAGATAATAGGATTGAGCGGGTAATGATGAATACAAATTTTCAGAAACCTACAATGGTGGATATGATAAGTGAATCAGATAGTGAGGTTAAATCAACACTATTTATAAATCAGTCGGGGGTGATTACTCCCGTTGAGTTTATCGCAACAGATTCTGTATCATTTATCCTTTCAGGAACGTTAGCTATGTATGGTGATAAGGTGGAGCATGACTCCATCGCACCTATTATTAATTATATTGAGGGTGATATTACCCAATTATTAAAAACAATAAAATGCCATTTTTAAAGAGTATTGAGGTTGAGTGTGGAGCAAAGATTTATCTTTGGGGTGTAACAGAGGATTCTGAGGCGTTGCAAATACTTTGCGACGAATCGGGGGTGGAATATACCGAAGAGGAGTTGGATATGCCTGAGCATCGTTTGGCTGAAATACTTGCCACTAGATTGTTATTAAACCATATTTTCGGTGCAGATATACGGTTACTTCATCATGAGAATGGCGCACCATATATAGTTGGTGAGGATTATATAAGTATCAGCCATACTAAAGGGTGTATAGCCATAGCTGTTTACGAATATGATATGGTCGGAGTTGACATAGAGGTGGTTAATTCTAGGGTGTTACGCATCAAAGATAAGTTCCTAAATGATTCCGAGAAGTTATTTATTGCCACTGATGATATCCAACGTACCCTAATGGCGTGGTGCGCGAAGGAGGCTCTATTTAAAGCTATACCTGAAAATGGTATAGATTTCAGGGAGAATCTACTTTTAGAACCATTTGATATAGTTACTGTTGATGCTCCTATTAGCTTTAATGCTAATTTCCTGAAGGGTGATAGTGATGATAAATATCAATTATGGAGCTATAAATATGAAAATTATATTATCATATTTACAACATTGAGTAATGGTTAGTTGAAAAAGTTCATCTATCTTTGTATTTTAATAAAATGAATTTCTAATGCGTATAGATATATTAACTGTTATGCCTCAAATACTGGAATCGCCACTGAATAATTCTATTCTAAAGCGTGCTCAAGATAAGGGGTTGGTTGAGATTGTAGTTCATAATATTCGTGATTATTCACTGAACAAACATAAAAAGGTGGATGATTACCCTTTTGGCGGTGAAGCGGGTATGGTTATGCAGATCGAACCGATTGATCGCTTAATAACCTCCCTAAAGAGTGAACGTGAATATGACGATATTATTTTCACATCCCCAGATGGTGAACAATTCTCACAACCGATAGCTAATACTCTATCTATGGCTAAGAATTTAATTATTCTTTGTGGTCATTATAAAGGGATTGATTTTAGAATACGTGAGCATTTGATTACACGTGAAATATCAATAGGTGATTATGTGCTAACAGGTGGTGAATTGCCAGCGGCTATTATGACTGATGCTATTGTAAGACTGATTCCTGGTGCAATTGGGGATGAGCAATCAGCATTGAGTGATTCATACCAAGATAATCTATTAGCACCACCCGTTTATACACGTCCAGCTGTATATAATGGTTGGGAAGTACCTGAGGTGTTATTGTCAGGTCATGAGGCTAAGATTGATCAGTGGAAACATGATATGGCTATGGAGCGTACTATAAGATTACGCCCAGATTTATTAAAGGGGGAGTAGAGGATATGGATAAGATTAAAGTTATTGTTGAACGATTAATAGCACTGGTTAAATGGATTAATGTGCCATTGGCAGTAGTGCTGGTATTTTTGATTATCCTACTATTTGTAGGTGATTATAGCTATGTGAAAAATGCTGATTATAAAAATACAGCAAACGCTATGGAGCGTGAAATAAAACTAAACTATGATACTGCTAAATATTACCAACGTAAGATTCAGGAGCTTAACACTGATAAGGAATCATTAGAGAAGATAGCACGCGAGCAGTATAAAATGAAACGTGATAACGAAGATGTTTATATTACCCCAATGAAATAAATATGAAACCAAAAAAGGAGAATCTATTAAACGCGATATTAACGATATCAATGATTACGTTATTGGTAACTGCGATGTTGCCATTACTACAAATTATCTGGATTGGTACACCAATACTATTTTCAATAGCAGCTGCTGGCACATTCGTGGCTAGGATATTTACATCTTATGGTGGAGATAATTTTAGGCTAAAGAGATTATACCGTATGGAATTAATCTCGACATTATGTTATATGGTGTCAGCATTCTTTATGTTTTTCCCTCAAAATAGTACGCGTGACTGGTTAGCATTCTTGACCGTGGGTGCTGTACTGCAGGTTTATTCCTCTTTTATGATTTCGTACGTTGAGAAGAAAGAGAGTAGCAAATAATATCTATGGGGCTTAACTTAACAATAGATCAAGGTAATTCATCAACTAAGGTTGCAATATTTGATGGCTCAGAAATTGTAGCTAAAGCGACCTATCTACCTACTATTACAATTGCTGAGTTAGATAAATTATATAATGACTATCAGATAACATCAGCAATATATTCATCAGTGCGAAAGGATGGTGCCGCTATTGTACAACATCTAAAGGGGATAACACCTATATGGTTTCAGGAGTTGAGCTATACCACTAACTTACCAATAAAATTACTCTATAAGACTCCAGAAACTTTAGGATATGATAGGGTTGCGGCAGCAATTGGTGCTAGCGAGGTTAAGTCGGGTGTAAATCTACTTATCATCGATGCTGGAACAGCTATTACTTTAGATATACTTACTGCTGATGGAGAATATCTAGGTGGTAATATCTCGCCAGGTGTTAAAATGCGCTTCCAAGCTCTGAATCATTTTACTAATAAATTACCATTAATAGATGTTAATGGAGATATCCCAGCAGTGGGTTATGATACCGAAACGGCTATCAGATCTGGGGTTGTAGGTGGTGTAATTGCTGAAATAGATGGATATATACGTGAAAATTTAATAAAATTTGGTGATTTAACGGTATTTATGACTGGTGGAGATAGTACATTTTTGGTGAAACAAATAAAAAGTTGCATCTTTGAGGACGAAAATTTGCTAATGAGAGGCTTAAACCGAATAATACTACACAATATAGGATAATACTATAATGAAATAAATAAAGATATGAAATTATATAACAGGGTACTAATGATAGCAATTGCTATCGTTT
>JAWXTT010000032.1:0-16672 GCA_044433325.1 Bacteroidales bacterium | reverse complement strand
GGCGAAACCACTAAGATTGAAACAGATAATAAGATTAATATCTCATTACCAGCCTATGGCATATCCATTATTAAAATGAAATAACGTAGCTATCACAGTAGCTGAATAGAGTGGCGAGTTTGGTGCATCCTTCCGATTTGTAATGCTCACGTACTTCAGGTACGCTCCGCTTAAAAATCGGAACGATGCACCAAACTCACTCACTCTATTCAACTACTGTGTGTTAGCACTGCGAGAAATAGCACCACTAAAAGTTGCGGACTATTTATTTAATCCATATATTTGCAATAATAATAATTAAAAATAGGATTGCCTATCGAAGAAAGAATTTAGAAAAATACGACATATAAATATAAAGCATTTGACTTTATTGGGACGGCTACTAAAAAATCTCCAAAAATTTTTCGTCAACCATATCAATAGGGAAAGTGCCTGTGCATTATGCATGGGCTTTTACTTATTTGGTTGACAGGGTATTGGAGATTCCCTTAGTAGCGATAGGTATTGCCCATGCGTTTTATTTCTAAATAATTCAATAACTTAAAAATCTCCAAAATGAAAATTGACATCAACAAACTCCCACAGATTAAAGGGGTAACTTATCAGAAAGACAGATTAATAATAACCAAAGATAATCTATCACGCACCTGCATCTATGAACGCATCGAAACCATTGAGATGGGCGATAACTTATTCAAAATCCGATTAGTAAATGACGTAACAATAGCAATAGAGCTAAACCCCTACCGAATAATAGTAACCCAACCAATACTAACAATAGACCTAGATGAACTACCCGAAAAAGAACTAGAGCTACTAGGCTTCACAAAGAACAATTAACAACAACAATATAAAAAGGGTAGCCAGCAAATGCTAGCTACCCTTTATGATTTTCCTGTGATATCATCCTATAACACTAGGCGTGATAATTGGGAGTGCAGGTGAGATCCACCACCTAAAGAGGAGTTGAAGAAAAAGTGCATATTTGGTGCTTCGCGAGGATTTTTAACCGCAGTGTACGTTTAGTACATGAGGATTAAAAACCGCAGGGAAGTGCCGAAGATGCCTTTTTATTCGACTATCTCTATCACTATTTTTTGAAATAACGATTGTATAGTCCTTCAAATCCTTTACCGTGACGAGCTTCATCTTTAGCCATTTCATGAACAGTGTCGTGGATAGCGTCTAGGTTAAGTTCTTTAGCACGTTTAGCGATACGCATCTTATCTTCGTTTGCGCCTGCCTCAGCGTTCATTCTCTTATCTAGGTTAGTCTTTGTATCCCAAACCACGTCACCTAATAGTTCAGCGAATTTAGCAGCGTGTTCAGCTTCTTCCCAAGCGTAACGTTTGAAAGCCTCAGCAATTTCAGGGTAACCTTCGCGGTCAGCTTGACGTGACATAGCTAGGTACATACCTACTTCAGTACATTCACCGTTGAAGTGAGCGTTTAGGTCTTTTATCATCTCTTCATCGCAACCCTTTGCAACACCTATTTCATGTTCTGTTACAAATTGGATAGCTGCGTTTTCATCTAACACTTTAAATTTTGATGCAGGAACTTTACATTGTGGGCATTTTGCTGGTGCTTCTTCACCTTCATGAACATATCCGCATACTGTACAAATAAATTTAGCCATAATCTTTTGTTTTTTTAGTTGTTTTTAATTTAGTTATCAATCAAAATTCTTTTATTAATCTATGCTATATTACATTCTTCGCAAATACCTTTATAATATAGCTTTACATCCTCTATCTTAAAATTTGTCATCCCAGGCACATCTGCTAACGATTCAATAGGGATAGGCATATCGTGAATCTTACCACATTTATTACACATGAAATGTGCATGTGGCGAAACATCACCATCGTAGTGCAGGTTTTTACTATCTATATCTAGTGTTATCAGAGCCTTATTCCCCTCCAACACCTTCAATGTGTTATATATAGTAGTTCTGGATAGTGTAGGAACCTGAGGTAATAGATCATTATATATAGTATCAACCGTAGGATGGTTTTTATTCTCCATCAGGTATTTCATGATTGCAATACGTTGCAATGATGGTTTTACGTTATGATTTATTAAATGTTCTACTACTTTATTCATATTAACCTATGTTTTAATTATTCTCATTTTGTAATCATTACAAAGTTATAATGTTTTGTACAATTATCAAAACTTTTTAGCTTTTATTTATGTTAAAAATATTTAACAATAGATTGTCAATGTCTTAGTAATATCTAAAGGTATTAGAAAATATGAATAAAAATGACAAATATAAATTAATCAGCAAAATAGAATTAAAATTCTTCATAATTTTTGCAGATTTAAAAATAGTTCCTATCTTTGCACACGTAAAAGGAAATGGTTCCTTGGCCGAGTGGTTAGGTACCGGTCTGCAAAACCGTTTACTCCAGTTCGAATCTGGAAGGAACCTCCAATACAGAAGAGTAATTCAATAACTGAGTTACTCTTTTTTTACGCGCCCAATATCCAACATCGGCACATTGGAGAACAGTGAGGCGTAGGTTGCTGTTTTGATATTGTATGTGATTTTGTACATAAAAATATAACGGAGCAACATCATTAAGATGCTACTCCGTTATATTTATGAGGCTATTACTTTTACTGTATCAATATCTTCTCTGTGCTGATATTGTTATTGTAGGTCGTGCGTAGTATGTAGATTGTTCCTTTAGATAGGTTTATCTGCATATTGACGGTGTTCTTAGCTGTACTGATTAATTGACCATTTAGATTATATAGTTCAGCTGTCTCAACTTCTTGATTGAAGTTTATTCCTACTGTTGTTGCAATCGCTTTTAATTCTTTACTTTCAAGTGATTCAACTGATGTATTTTCGGAGTATTTTAGTTGATATGCTGCTAAACCGTTGCCTGGAACGTATATGTAGATTATCGCTGTTTCTTCGGTTGAGGTTTTATCTCCTAATTGATAGTCTGCAATAGTACTCCATGTTTGACTGTTAATTGTACCAATACCTGATTGTGGAATTGTCCAATATTGTGACATTGATGAGTAGCTTGCGTCGCTATCCATTGATACAATATTGAAACTGTAACCATCTTCATGATCTGAATATGGATAAACATACATAGTTCCATCCATAAATGGGAATATTGTACCACCATTACAGCACATACCATCTGGCATTAAGCTACTACGGTTGCTGAATACTCCATCGGTATTTCCTGTCGAGAATATATATTGTGTTGGTACTGTACTACCTCCTGTTACTATAAAGTTGCTGTCACTAATAGGTAATACTCGTGGTGCTATTCCTAAATCACTAGCAGTAGTAGGTGTAAGTGATTGTAGGGTACAAAGTTCGGTCTTGCTAAGTGTTGAGTTCAGATAAGTCCAACGGATTACATTACTGCTAGATGCAATGGCTGCATATACAGTAAAGTTGCCACTGGTTATATCTCCATAGACTGCACTGTAATCTATACGACCTTGACTTACTACTGAATTTCCTGAGCATGAGGCTACTAGTGTAACTTCACCTGTTGTAAGGTTAGGTGTGTAAATTTTAAGTGGAGCTGTGGTGATATTCAGTGTTAGGTTGGAGATGCATATATTTCCTTCACTGTCTTTGTAAATATCATTACATGGATAGTATGAGGTCTGTATATCTGAACTTAAATCTAGGGTGCCGATATGCGCGCCTGTTGTTGCGTTGTATTTCTCAAGATAACAATCTGCTGTTGTGCTAGCTTCACTTCTTCCTACCATATATATTATATTATCCACAACGCAGATGCTTCGGTTATTAATGCCTAATTCTGATAGGGTTGTGAAATTGCTATATGCTTCATCTACTGATCGTATCCATAGTGATTCAAGAGTTACGTTGTTTTTAGCTTCGTAACTATCTTGATCATACATTTTTATATATGTAGGTTCGTCAGGGTCTATGGTGTTTCCTGCTATGGTGAATGTTTGTGATGTAGAATAGCTATCTTTATAACCATCTTTTGAGGTTATTACTCGCCAGAAGTAATCTCCGTTAGCAAATATATCTACTGTTCTTGTTAGCTCCATATTGCTGCCTGAACTGCTCCAATCTGTTGAGCTGTATGCGATGTTAGCGAAACTGGAATCTGCTGATATTTGCAGAGTATATGTATCAGCCTCGACATTGCTACAGATAAATGTAGCTGAACCCTCAACTGTTGCGCCTGCACTAGGTGATATTAATGTGGTGATAGTCATTGATGGTAGAGCTTCAGTAGTAAATGAATTGTATGCTGATTTACTGTCTGATTTTTCAGATTGGCTAGTAATAATACGCCAATAATATAGAGTTTCAGGTGCTAATGCTGATAAATCTGCTACGTAGCTATTAGTTGTAAGTGATGTTACATCTATCTCTATTGTTGAGAATAGTGCATTATCGCTGATTTGAATACGGTATGTAGCATCTGTTGCACTACTCCAACTAAATGTTTCTGTTGCACTAACTATCTCACTATCTATGGGTGATGTTAATGTTACTACGTCTGCTGGTGTTCCTCCAGGTTCATTTATTGTTGCTGCTTCAAATTCGTTACCATATCCATCGACAACGCATACCGCATACCAATAATCGGTGCTTAGTTCGTTAGAGATAGTGTATTCATTGCTGTATGTTACTCCTAATAGATAGGTGCTTTCATATCCTGTGCCATAGTTTCCAGCAGCTTCGCTCTCTGATATTGATGTTGGTATTGCATAGACTGAATATTTGATAATGCCTATACCTGAAGCTGCATCCCATGTAAGTGTTGTACCATCCTGTTTAAGATTACTAACAGATTGGAATGGGTAATAATCTTTCCAAGTAATGGCTGGTGGTAAGGCGCGGTTTTGGAATTTGTTCTCTTTTATGTAGTTACCTAAAGCACCACCTGTTGTTGTTGTTTCTCCTACGATATATTTAGTTGAGTAGAATACTGCTCCTGACGCATCATTCTCAGTATATGTGCGTGAGTATTCAATTTGTTGTGCAACCTCTGTGTGATATGCTGTTGTGTTGGTGTTGTCTGAGATGGAGTGACTAGCATAGTGATGTCTGCCAAAATGGTTGGCGATGTAACTCCACCACTCAGTTAATGGTCCAAATGGATTGGTTGAGTGTGTAGTTGACCAATATAACTGTGGTGAGATATAGTCAATAGTTCCTGCGTCAAGCCATGCTAGTGGGTCTGAATAAATCCCATTATATTGCCAGTCTGAACCTTTTGGGCATGGCGTTACGTCATATACGCTAGCTGATGTTGAGGATGTTCCTGCAACCCCTGCTGGTGAGATACCGAAGCGTATCCATGGTTTAATGGATTGTATCATGGTATATACATCCTCGACCATTTGGTTTACATTGGCGCGTCGCCAATTGGCTATGGTTAGTGTTGTTCCAGAGTTTTGCCAATCAGTATAGTCACCAGCGGTACTATTAGAGGGCGTTCCACTTATATAGAAGTAGTCATCAAAGATGATACCATCTATTTCATAATTAGTAGCTAATTCACGACAAACATTAACGATACGCTCACGTGATTCTTCTTTACCAGGATTTAATATTGTGTATGTACCGTAAGTCATTAGTATTCCACTATCCTCTAACGCTTGGTCTTGTTCAGTAGTCCAGACTGAGCCTGACGAGTAACGATATGGGTTAACCCACGCGTGACACTCCATACCACGTTTATGGCACTCTTCGACCGCAAATTCTAATGGATCCCATCCTGGGTCACTACCACGTGTTCCTGTTAGATAGCTTGACCATGGCTCATATGATGATTTATAGAATGCATCGCACATTGAGCGTACTTGGAAATAGACAGTATTGAAATTGTCCGCCTCAAGGCTCTCCAACATAGTTGTTAATGAGTTTTTCTGAGATTCAATAATTGCAGTTGATGTTCCTGAAACAGATGGCCAATCTATGCCCCATACTGTTGTTAACCATACTGAGCGTACTTCTCGCTTAGGCGAAATCTCAGCCGCAAAGGATTGTGCGGTAAAAAGTATTACCAGAATTAGTGTAATGAATTGTTTAGTTAATTTCATAAGATATTGATCTATTAATATAGTTTATATTTATCTGCAAAGATATAAATTAATTCATAAGATAAATATATTGTAGGTTTTTTTGTCTAAAAAACGGCTTATATTTGGAATATAACTTTAAATATATTAGTTTTGCGTTGTATATTATGAAAAAGAAATATTAACCTAAAAGATTCTATATTATGATGATTAAGAAAATTTTATTCACTATTTTTATGTTAGTTACAATGGTAGCTCAGGCTGCAGTAGTGACGACAGATCCTGAGATAGTACAGGTGGGTAGTGAAGATGTAACAATTTATTTTTATGCTAAGGAGGGTAATGCTGGATTAACTTCGCTCTACTCAGGAGTGTATGCGCATACTGGGGTAATAACAAATAAAAGTACAAGTGATTCAGACTGGAAATATGCTCCAGACTGGTGTGATAATAGTGACAAGTATGCGTTAACACGTGTAAGTCTGACTGACCGTATCTGGTCATTGAATATCGGTGACATGCGTGAATATTACGGTATAACAGATGAAGATGAGGTGATTCAGAAGCTAGCATTCGTATTCCGTAACTCGACAGGTACATTGGAGGGGAAAACCGAAGAGGGTGGAGATATATTTATTGTTGTATATGATGATGGATTGGCTGTTAGCTTAAATAGTAGTGCTACATCATCAGTATTGACTAGTGAAACATCAACAGTTACACTAACTGCAACATCTTCAATGGAATCTAATCTGAAAATATTTATTGATGATGTAAATAGTGCAGCAATAGCAGAGGCAAGCAATGCTACAACGTTAGCGAAAGAATATACCTTCCCACAGGGTGATTACAAAGTAATTGCACAAGCTGAGTTGGATGGAGATATCGTACGCGATACAATTAGTATATGCCACCGTAGTGAATCACAAGCGGTAAATTATAGCGGAACACTGAAACAGGGTGCAACGGTTAACGCAGACGGTACGGTAACATTCTGTTTATTAGCTCCTAATAAGTCAAATGTAATTGTAGTAGGGGAGTGGGATGATTACACTGTTAAAAACAGTTCAGTGATGAATTATCAAGGTGATTATTTCTGGATAACAGTATCAGGATTAGACCTAGATAGAGAATATGGTTACTATTACCTAGTTGACGATGTAACAGGTGTAGCTGACCCATACTCTGAATTGGTCTTAGATCCATGGAATGATAAATATATTAATCAAACCTATGAGATATATCCTAACCTAAAAGATTTCCCAACCGAAGTGGGTAACATTATGATTACAGTATTCAAAGGTAATAAAGATGAATATAACTGGGAGGTAGAAAACTTTGAGAAACCTGCTAAAGAAAATCTTATAATATATGAAATACTATTGCGTGAATTTACCGACGAAGGTTCAGTAGATGCTACCTTAGCTAAACTAGATTACTTAGAAGCAATGGGTATCAATGCTATTGAGCTAATGCCATTTAATGAGTTTGATGGTAATAGCTCATGGGGTTACAACCCTAACTTCTACATGGCACCAGATAAAGCATATGGTACTCCTGATGATTATAAACTATTTATTGATGAGTGTCATAAACGTGGTATTGCTGTTATTATGGATGTGGTATTTAATCACTCATGGGGACAACACCCTTGGTGTAAAATGTATTACGATTCAACTAACAACTGTCCATCTAGTGATAGTCCATTCCAAAATGTATCAGCACCGCACAATTGGAGCGTAGGTAATGATTGGAAATTAGAGAGCGACTATGTAAAAGACCACTTCAAAGATGTTCTGAAATATTGGATTGACGAGTATAAGATTGATGGTTATCGTTTTGACCTATCTAAAGGGTTAGGTGATTCTGATAGTTACGCAAGTGATTACGATGGTAGTAATTATAACTCTTCACGTATCGCCAACCTAAAAGGTTTCTACGATGCAATCAAAGCAGCCAATTCAGACGCATATGTAATTATGGAGCATTTCTGTGCAACAACAGAGGAGAACGAATTATCTAACTACGGTATGATGGTATGGAGTAACTATTGCAGTGCATTTGCACAAGCGGCAATGGGTTATAGTAGCAGCAGCTCATTCTCAGGTGTTAATCCAGTGAATTCTGGTCGTCCATTTGGTGGAACGGTAGCTTACTTTGAGAGTCATGACGAAGAGCGCGCAGCTTGGTCGCAAAACAATTACGGAGAATCAGGAGTTAAAGGTAATACTGAAAACTCTATGAGAAGATTAGGAGCGAATGCAGCATTTATGTTCCTATCACCTGGAGCTAAGATGTTCTGGCAATTTGCAGAGATGGGATATGATGTATCTATTGACCAAGATGGATATGACCGTGTTGACCCAAAACCAACACATTGGGAGTATCTTGATGACGAATACCGTAAAGGGCTTTATGATAGCTACTGTGAGATAATTAATATTAGAACCAATAATCCAGATCTATTCACAAGCGATGCTTCATTTACTATGCAAGCAAGTACAAGTAATTGGGATAATGGACGCTTTATAACAATTAGTAATAGCGTAGGGAAAGAACTAATAGTTGTTTATAACCCTACATTTACCCATAAGACATTTAGTTATACATTTAGTTCATCATCAGAAACATACTATATAAATAGTAAATCTTATGGAACAACACCTTCATTCAGTGCATCAGCAAGCACTATATCTGTGCCAGCGCATAGTTATGTAGTAATTAGCAATATGGATGATCCAGCAGGAGTAAACGGAGTTGAGGCTGATATCGCTAAAGATGAGATAATTATATATCCTAATCCAGCTGAGAATATGATATATATTAACAATAGTGAAGTTGCTAAGGTTGATATCTATTCACTGTCAGGAGCGTTGGTTAAGAGCGTAATAGAGAGTAATGCTATTGAAATTAGTGGATTGTTCCCAGGTACTTATATCGTAAAAGTAGCAACAGATAGTAAGGAGTCATATACTAAACTTATCAAGAAATAGTATATACACATTAATTATATAGGGTTTCTAAAGAGATGATTTTACGCACTCTTTAGAACCCTTTTTTTTGTGTATAACTTCTAAAAGGTTTAATCAGTCTTATGTTGTTTTTTCTTAATATTTTTAGGTTAAAACTGTTAAAATCTGCAAATCGGTTCAGATTCAGTTAAAATGCCCTTAAAATTGTGCAAAACGTTTAAAATCCATTAAATCCGAAAAAAACAAGAGCCCTTATTGTTTAAGTATGAAAAGATTATATTAGATTTGCAACTAGTTAATATGTGATGAACTGTGCAGTATTATTTGTTATTGTGCATTTATTAATTATATTAATAAAAAAACGGTAAACTAGTGTTATTATTAAAACGGATTGAGAACCCGTTTTGGTAGATTTATTAAAAATGGGTGAAAAACCTTGAATATAAACAAATTAAAGTAATTATGAGAAAACAGTTATTGCTTCTGTTATTTTCGTTATTTGCGGTAGCGGGCTATGCTCGAACTATCACAGGTGTTGTTACCTCGGATTCTGACTCTGAGCCGCTAATCGGTGCAAGTATTCAGATAAAGGGTACTACTCGTGGTGTCGTTACTGACTTTGACGGAAATTTTACAATCGATGCTTCAGATTCTGATATCTTGAGTATTAGTTATGTGGGAATGGACTCTAAAACAGTAGAGGTCGGTTCTCAATCAGTATTTAATGTGGTTCTGTCTAGCAACACGCAAGTTCTTGAGGAAGTTGTAGTAACAGCGATGGGACAAACACAAGAAAAGAAGAAACTTAACTTCGCAGTCCAATCATTAGACTCCGATGAAGTTACTGCGGGTAGTTCAACTAATATCGCATCTAACCTTCAAGGTAAAGTGTCAGGTCTTCAAGTGGCTAGTACAGGTGGTTCACCTAACTCATCGTCACAATTGACAATTCGTGCTATCTCTTCTATTAACACTTCACAAAGTAATGAACCACTAATCATTATGGATGGTGTACCAGTATCTGGTTCAGGTTCAACTCTAGGAAGTATCAATCCTAATGACATCGAGTCAATGACTGTATTGAAAGGTGCTGCCGCATCTGCCCTTTATGGACAGGAAGCTGCTAATGGTGTAATCATGATTACAACTAAGAGTGGTAAAGATGGTAAAGTGCAAATTACAGCATCAGCAGGTTTTGAAGTATCACAGGTAGCTAATCAACTAGATTTACAAACAACATACGGATCAGGTTCATCAGGTTTCTACAAACAAAACTCAGCAGGTGGTTGGGGTTCTTATCTAAGCGAAGGAACAGAAATATATGACAATGCTGGTGATTTCTTCGGAACAGGTGTAATGCAACGTTACGATGCAACATTCTCAGGAGGTAATGACCTATTCAAAGCATACGCATCAATAGGTTACTATAATAATGAGGGTGTGGTACAAGGTGACTACAAAAACCAATTAAACATATTTGTTAAGGGTGAGTTTAACCCATCAGATAAGGTTAAGATTTCATTATCAACCAATGTAATTGAATCTAAATTCCGCAGTACAGGTGGTTCATTATCAACTGTGTATGGTTGGGCTATCGATAAAGATATGTCAGACTATGAAACGGTAGATGGTTTGCCTAACTGGTCTAATCGTTACGATAATTGGGATGCCCTTTCAGATGATAGTAAATTAAGCGCAACAGCTTCACCATACTATTCAATCAACAATGATAGCTCATTAGGTTTAACTAACCGTACAATGCTTAATGGTCAAATCTCTTATGAACCTATCAAGAATTTATTCGTTTCAGCTCGTGTAGGTTATGATAAATCATATACAACTTATGACAGCTATACAGTGCCACGTTATGATTACTCAGAGTTCCCTAATACAGACGAGGATGTATTAACTAGCTATCAATCTAAATTCGGTACATATTCATATACACCTAGCCGTTCTGAGCAAATTTCGCTACAAGGTATGGTAACTTATGAATTTGATATCAACGATGACTTTACATTTAATGTAATGGCTGGGGGTGAATATAAAGATATAGCATCAACTTCAGCATCACTTGAAGGTGACGGATTCGTACTAGATGGTGACTTCTACAGTTTCACTAACATTGATCCAGATTCATTCCTATGGTCTGATTTATATGTATATCACACAAATAGCAACAAATTCGGTTACTTCGGTGAAATTCGTTTCGACTACCGTGGTATGGCACAATTATCAGTAACAGGACGTTACGATGGTTCATCTACACTAGTACAAGTTGACCCAACATATTTCTACCCATCAGTAACTGGGGGTGTAATCTTCTCAGAGATATTCAATATCAGTAACGATTGGTTCTCTTATGGTAAGTTAAGAGGTAACTGGGCGAAAGTAGGTAAAGATGCTCCAACATATCGTTTCTCACAAACATACTCAAACTTCACAACTTTCCCTGATGGAGGTTGGATTGTTAATTCAACAACAGCTACTGCAACAGACCTAGAGCCTGAGATGACAAGCTCATGGGAGATTGGTACAGACTTACGTTTCTTTAACTCTAAAACACGTTTAGACCTTGCATATTATTCAACAACAGTTGATAATCAAATTGTAACAGTACGTGTGTCACCAGCATCAGGTACAATCCTACAAACTCGTAACGAGGGTAGTATTAAGAATCATGGTGTTGAATTATCTTTAAACCAAGATATCATCAAGAATAAAGATTTCTCATGGACAGCATTTACTAACTTCTCATTAAACCGTGGTACAGTACTTTCACTACCAGATCAGTTAACTGAGATTGCTGGTACACAATATGGTGATATATATCCAACAGCATATCTAAATGGTTCAACAACTGCTATCTCAGGTAAAGATTATGAACGTACTGAGAATGGTGATATTATCATCGGTAGTGATGGTTATCCAATCATCAGTTCAGAGAAAACAACGCTAATTGGTGACCGTGAAGCTAGCTTCCTAATAGGTGTAGGTTCAGCATTCTCTTGGAAAAACCTTTCAGCTTCATTCCTATTTGATTGCCGTTCAGGTGGTGACGTAGTTAATGTAACAGGTCGTAGTTTAGTATCATCAGGTATGTCTGAATTACTTTCAGAATATCGTAACCGTGAAATAGTATGGACAGGTGTAGTAGAAACATCAGAAGGCGTTTATGAAACCAATACTAAATCCGTAATTCTAGACCAAACTACTGTAAATACATATTACTATGCAGTATCATCTAACTTTATTGAAGATGGTTCATATATCAGATTAAGTTATGTAACTTTAGCTTATGACTTCACAGACCTATTACGTAGTACTAAAACTATTAAAGGTTTAAAAGCATCATTAACAGGACGTAATTTATTCTTATTAACTAGCTATTCAGGTAGCGATCCACAGATTACAGCTAGTTCATCAGCTGGTGGTACAGGTTCAGGTGGTATTGATAATTACAGCGTACCAACAACACGTAGCTTTAACTTGACACTTACTGCAACATTCTAAAAAAACAATGAAATTATGAATAAATTTAAATTAACATTATTATCAGTCTTATTGGGCTTAGGTTCTGTAAGTTGTGTTGATATTCTGGATGACAATATCAACCAAGATGCAGCACAAGAGATTGCCCTTAATGACGCGTTGCCTGCTATTGTTTTCTTTGGACAACAAACAGTTTATGACCACGCAGAATATTATATATATCTATCTCAATGTTTGACAGGTATGGAAACTAGCTCAATTGGAGCATACTCATATAAGAGTGAGTGGGAATTTCTAACTATGAACCGTCACCCACAATGGCGTCGTCATTACTATGAGCTAGGTGTGAATATTGAAAATATGCTAGAATTAGCTGAGTCAGAGGGGTCATATAACCATGCTCTTATAGGTCGTACCTTGCGTCTGCTATCAACACAGTTAAATACAGACTGTTTCGGTGATATGCCACGTTCACAAGCATATCTATCTAATACACCATCTTATGATACTCAAGCTAGTATCTATGAATGGATGTTCCAAGAGGCAGAAGATTTGATTGATCTATATGAAAACAGTGAATACGCTGATGCAACTAGTAATCAAACTATCACAGTTACACAAGATCGTGTTTACACAGGTGATTTAAGTAAATGGAAAGGTTTAGTATATGCAGTAAAAGCAAGACTGTTATTACGTAACATCCCTAACGTTAATACATCTTCAACAGTTTGTAATCAAATTATTGCAGCTGCTGATGCCGCTATTAACCAATGGCGTTCAGGAGATTTAATGTACGGAGCATGGTTCGGTAATGAGCCACGTTATAACTTTGATGGTGGTACTAATGAGCAGAATGCACCATGGTCTATCGCACAGCCAGCAGTTTTCACTACATTTGCTATCTCACGTGCTAATCTATTAGATACAGCAGTTCCATCTAAATTCTTTATGGTTGACTGTTTAGGTCTATTAAACGTAGGAGATGAAACTAAATGTGGTGCTTATCAAACGGCTCAAGGTTTTGCAAATGACCCACGTGCATCATTATTGATGGAAGCTGTTTCTGGTCCAGTGTCTGCAACTAACTCTAATAGCTCAGTTAAAGTGCGTTATTTGGATAACAACATAGGTATGGGTATCTCATACGTAGCTACTGACTATCCTGATCTATTCTCTGGAGCTTATGCAGGTAGCACATCAGCATACAATCCAATATTCACAATGGAAGAGCTTTACTTTATCAAAGCTGAAGCATACTATTGGATGGGTGATAAGACAACAGCATGTCAATTAGCTAAGGAGGCAACTACATACAACATCGAGCGTCACCTAGACGCATGGCGACGTGATAATCCAGATGCAGCAGATACTAACTATCCTAAATGTGTAACAACTACAGGAACCATGCAGTATGAAACTGAACTATACTGGAACGCAATAGTTAAGAACTTCCTAAATGGTGACCCTAATTATCCAGAAGATCCTGATTACAAGTTGCCATATTCATCATTCCCAAAAGTAACTGACAAAGGTAACGAGCGTTGGTTCTTCAATGAATCAGAATTTAGTCTATCAGACCTAATGACACAAAAATATATAGCAATGTATATGCAACCAGAGCAATGGACTGATATGCGTCGTTATCATTATAGTAACAACCGTAACAACTATGGTATCGGTTCAAGCCAAGAAATCGTATATCAAGGCTTACGTCGCCCATATAATTTATATTCTCCATATTGGATAGATGGTTTAACAGAAGCTGAGAAAGAAAATACTTGGATGCAACGTATAAACTATGACCCAGAAACAGAAGAGCAATATAATGTAGCTGAGTTAGAGCGTCTAGGTGCTTACAAAAACTACAAATGGTTACAAGAGCCAATGATTTGGTCTCAAGAGGCTGGAGTACGTTCATCATTAACAGCTGAATAGTAATTTTAAAATAATATTAAAATGAAATTAAAATATAAATTAAGCAAAATATATTTATTAGCATTGATTGCTGTAATGGCAGCATCATGCGAAGAATATGATCCATTCAAAAATGTAATGGATGTAGGACAAACAGTGCCTACCACATATTGGGAGCTTGGTAGCACAGTGGCTAAAGCAGGCTCAGACGTTTCATTCAGCGCGCGTTTCTACCCAGCGACTGGTGACGTAATAGATCGTGCTGAAGTATGGACAGCTGTAACACGTAGTGAGTCAGCAGCAGCAACAGTAGCATTAACATCATCGCTATCTTATACTCAAACAGAACAGATAAGTGATACATTAAGAAGAGCTCAGTTAGTAGCAGAATATCCATTAAGCATGGCAACTTTAGATGGTACTGAGTACTTATTAGCATCAACATTCCCAACATCACAAACACTATCGCCAATTAGTTGGGTTTCACCAACAGAGTGGAATGAGGAAACATTTGAATTATACTATTCAGATACATTCCAAGAAACATTTACTGAAAAAGTAATTAATTACTTGACAGCTGATAGTACATATTATACAGACTTACGTTTAGTATATGTATCATACGACTTTACAGCAGAACAATTTAACCGTCTAAGCGCAGAGTATGGCGTTAACTTCCCAGACCAAACAGGTGAAGCTGAAGAGGGTGAAGGTGGCGGTAAGTCAGACCTTTGGTACTATGATACTGAAACAGTAGTAGGACAATACTATATTTATGTAGATGCAAATGGAGTATCACATGAAGTAGAATTAGCTGAAGGGGAAACTGCTCCAGAGGGTACTACTGCTTATGATGTATATGATTCATCAGAATGGGTATTCTGTCGTTACTCTGATGATAAAGGAGCTTCAATCGTATCAGTACGTGATGAATATATACCATTCTTCATAGCACTGTTACAAGAGATTCCATTCATTGATTGGATTTATAGCGATTCAGATCAAGCATATATGGTGTCATTCTCAAGAAAGTATATCCTACTTCCTTACATCTATGTATATAACACAGCAGGTAAGGCAGGTACAGATTCAAATAGTAAAGAGGTCGAACTAAACTAAAATAGAAGTAAAAGATTATGAAATTTTTAAATAAAATATTCCTAATAGCCATGCTTTCTATAGTAATGGTTGGATGTAATGAAAATGACGAATTTAGCAACTTTGACACAGCAGATGTTGATTTTGTATATTCAGTAGATGGAGATCAGTATCCATTAGATTTTTATGTAGTATCAACTATACAGTTTACAAATACTTCATCTAAATCAGGAGCAGTAAGTTGGGATTTCGGTGATGGAACAACATCAACTGAGGCTAACCCAACACATAAGTATGCAGCGTCAGGATTTTACGACGTAACATTAAAAGTAGATGGAGTAGGCTCAATATCTTACCCATTAATGATAACTGATATAACTACTGTGCCATCAATCACAGCACAAAGTGATGAAACATTAGTAATCAATGATGTAACAGTTGAGATAGGTATATTCCTACCTAATCCTGAAGAGTTAAAAACTAAGTTTACTTGGACCTTCCCAGAAGGTACAGTATATGCAGAAACAGGTGAGGAAGCAACTGAACCATTCATAGGTTATTATAACGAAGATGGAACAATTGATTATCCAGGTGCATTATCATTTAAACATATTGGTTCTCAAAAGATTATTATTCAAACTCAATTTGACATTGAGGGAGAAAAAAGAGCATTAGCAGAAGCATCTATCAATGTGCAGGTAGGTTGTAGTTATGAGTGTCCAACAATTTATTACTCAGTATATGAGGGTAATATTATGGCACTAAAACTAGTTGATGAATCATTACTTCCAGAGGGAACTATCGTATCTCCATTTGATATGGGAGTTGGTAGTGGTTCTATGTCACAACAGATAGTATTTGTAACTAAAGACTCATCAGATGAAGAGGGAAATATCGTTGCAAATGATGAATTATTTATCTTAGATTGTGGTAGCCAATACACATTCGTTGATGACTCAGATGCAAACTTAGGTGATGGTAAAATAAATGTAATGTCAGCTGATGGTTCTAGCGTAAATACACTAGTATCTAACGTAGGTCAAACAGCATTCTATGACCCATTCCAAGGATGTTCAGATGGTGAGTATATCTATTATACAGACCGTAACACAGGTATCAAGAAACGTGCGTTAACAGAAATGCGC
>JAWXTT010000031.1:0-16685 GCA_044433325.1 Bacteroidales bacterium | reverse complement strand
ATAGCTTAATGGGTGACTGTTAGGCTTTTATTGTTTTTATGGGGTTGGCTTTGGTGGTTGATTGAGGGAAAGATACAAAGGTTGCGCTAAGCGCAAGTTTTAAGTGTAAAGGTGTAAAAGTTAAAGGTAAATCTACTGTTACTGAACTTGCTAAATATATTGCAAGCACAGCTCCAAATATTGATGGATTCTCAGATAAAAATATCTGGAGAATGAAACAATTTTATGAGACTTACGCTAGTGAGCCAAAACTCTCAACACTGCTGAGAGAAATTAGCTGGACTAATAATTTGATAATATTGTCACGAGCTAAAACGCTAGAGGCGCGATATTTTACACGTGAGTTACAATGCCTATAGCTGTCATACCCGACCACGATCGGGTATCTTTGTAATTAATATCTAAAGTTAATAACTATGCTAGCGAACTGAAAAGGTCTGAATTAAATTCAGTATGACAGGTCTGGAGAAAAAGTACCCTTAACTTGTGACCTGCAACTTGCAACTTGCAACTTTTTTCGTACATTTGTGATAATATTTTTACCCTTAATGTCTGATTGATGGAGATAACAGTTGTAATTCCTATATTTAATAGAGGTGATATCTTTAAGCCTACCTTTGATTCGGTGGTGGCTCAGAGCCATAGACCTATTCATTTGGTGTTGGTGGATAATAACTCAACCGATAATACGTTGGAGGTATTGCAACAATTAAAGGTTAAGAATGAATCAGATGATTTCAAGATAACTGTACTAACCGAGAGTGTTAAGGGGGCTTCGGCGGCGCGTAATCGCGGTTTGGGCGTAACGAAAACTGAGTGGATGCTCTTCTTTGATTCTGATGATTTAATGCATCCTAGCTTATTGTCACGATATGCTGAATTGGCTAATGATGGGGTGGATATGGTGATTTCGCGCAATACGCGGCGTGAACTTTCAGGCGAGGTTACGGAGTTGCCATTTTATCAGCATAATTTATTGGTAAATCATCTTTCACACTCGGTATTAAGAACTAATGCCTATATGTTACGTACTGATTTAGCTAGAGTAGTAGGGGGATGGAATGTGGAATTACCTAGTTGGAATGATTGGGAATTTGGAACACGCCTATTACTACAATCACCTAAGTTGGCTTTTATTACAGATATGCCATTAGTGGATATGATAGCGCAAAGGGAATCAATCACGGGCGTAGGTTACAGTGATAGGTCTGAATGTTGGGAGCGTTCATTAGATGCAGTAGTTGCTGATGTTCAGCAATCTAATTATAAGGATAAGCGAAGGGTACTTCTGCTATTGGAGTTTGTGCGTATTCGGTTAGCAGGTATTTATAGTAGTGAGGGTTCTGAAAAGGGTCGAACGTTATACCAAGAAACCATAAAACAGTGTCAAGCTAACGCTGTTATGAAGTGTATCTTTAGGTGTTCTTATCATTATGTTGCAAGGGGTGGACGTGGTGTGACGCATCCTATAAAGTTTTTAATCTCTTATTTCTAGATTATTGGTTAGGAGTTTTTGTTGAAAAAGATTATATTTGTAGGGAATTTAGTATTATGATAATATGGCAGAAGATATAGATAAGGAGGTGGTTAAATCGGAGGAGAGTTACGATGCATTAGTTACGTTGGATTGGCGTGAGCATATTCGTCGTCGCCCTGGTATGTATATTGGCAAGTTGGGGGATGGTTCTCAGTCTGATGATGGTATCTATGTTCTTCTGAAGGAGGTTATGGATAATGCTATTGATGAGTATAATGCAGGTCATGGTAAGCAGATTGCAGTAACTGTCAATGAGCAGGAGGCTACTATACGTGACTATGGTCGTGGTATTCCATTGCGATCGGTCAAGGATGCTTCATCTAAAATGAATACTGGTGCTAAGTATGACTCACAGAACTATAAAAAGTCAGTAGGGCTAAATGGTGTGGGTATCAAGGCTGTTAATGCGCTATCTAGCAATTTCTATATCGAGGCTGTCCGAAGTGGCGAGGCTGCATCAGTAACCTATGAACGTGCCAATGTTGTTAATGAGAGTGGCGTTGTTGCCTCAACTGAGGTGGATGGAACATTAGTGCGCTTTACTCCTGATAAGGATATCTTCAAAGGGTATAAATTCCGCACTGATTATATCGAAACGATGATGAAAAATTACTCCTTCCTAAATTCAGGATTGAGTATGGTATATAATGGGAATAAATTCTTTTCACGTAATGGATTGGTTGATTTGCTTAATGAGTATATGACTAATGAACCTATATATCCTATAATACACCTAAAGGGTGAGGATATTGAGGTGGTTATTACTCACACAGCTCAGTATGGCGAGGAGTATTACTCATTCGTTAATGGGCAGCACACCACACAGGGGGGTACACATCTTTCAGCTTTCCGTGAGGCGTTATCTAGGACTATTAAAGATTTCTATGGAAAGAATTTTGAGTATGCTGATATTCGTAGTGGTATAGTGGCTGCTATTAGCGTAAGGGTGCAGGAACCTGTATTTGAATCTCAGACTAAGATTAAGCTAGGTTCATGCGATGTTTCACCTGATGGTCCAACGGTGAATAAGTTCATTAGTGACTTTATGAAACGTGAACTGGATAATTATCTGCATAAGCAACCTAATACAACTGAGGTGTTGTTGCGTAAGATACTTGAGGCTGAAAAGGAGCGCAAAGCTATTGTTGGTATCACTAAACAAGCTAGGGAGCGTGCCAAGAAGATATCGCTACATAATAAGAAATTGCGCGATTGTCGAATTCATTATAATGACAACAAAGGTGATAAGCGTGAGAACTCAATGATTTTTATCACCGAAGGGGATTCTGCAACTGGCTCAATAACTAAGATACGTGACGTTGAGACGCAAGCGGTATTCTCGTTGCGTGGTAAGCCATTAAATACTTTCGGTAAAACGCAAAAGGTGGTCTATGAAAATGAGGAGTTTAACTTACTTCAAGCAGCATTGAATATTGAGGAGGGGATTGATGGATTACGATACAACAAGGTAATTATAGCTACTGATGCTGATGTGGATGGTATGCATATACGTCTATTGATGATTACATTCCTATTGCAATTCTTCCCTGATTTGGTTAAAAAGGGGCATGTTTATATTCTGCAAACACCACTTTTTCGTGTACGTAATCGTAAGGAGGCTAAACGTCAAAGTCGCAAAAAGAAATCTGAAGGTTCAAAGGTGGAAACCTATTACTGTTATACCGACCAAGAGCGTTTAGATGCAATTGCTAAGTTAGGAGAAAATGCTGAGATTACACGATTTAAAGGGCTAGGGGAGATATCTCCTGAGGAGTTCCGTAACTTTATCGGTGAGGATATGCGCTTAGATAAGGTGTCGTTACGCAAGGAGGATTCAGTGAAAGATATGTTAGCATTCTATATGGGAGATAACACAATGGAGCGTCAGAATTTTATTATTGACAATCTAGTTGTTGAGGATGATGACGAAATAATGATTTAAGGGGAGTTCTTAGAACTGACCCTTAGAAGTAATAACAAATTAAAAATGGGAGAAAAGAAACTGTTTCATCTTAAATATTGATAAATCAGTTCTTAGAACTCCCCTTAAACAATGAATAAGCGGATAGCAATTTTTCCAGGTACATTTAACCCATTTACCGTAGGGCATAGCTCCATTGTAGAGCGTGCGTTGCCACTTTTTGATGGCTTAGTGATAGCCGTAGGGGTTAATGAGGATAAGATGTGTGATAGCTCCGTTCAGGAGCGATTAGACACTATTGCCGCATATTACGCTGATGAGGATAAGGTTAAGGTTGTCTGTTATTCAACCCTCACTGTTGATTTAGCTAAGGAATTTGAGGCTGGTTATATCGTTCGTGGAGTGCGTTCTGTTCAAGATTTTGAGTATGAACGTAATTTGGCTGAGATTAACAGAAGATTATCAGGTGTTGAAACGTTATTACTATATACATTGCCTGAGTATGCGCATATCAGCTCGTCAGTAGTACGTGAGCTAATCAAGTATGGTCGTGATGTATCTGAAATGCTACCTAAAAAATAGAAAAAATATGAGATTTACAAAAAAATATAAATTACTATTGTTAATGGCAGTGGTAACTTCGCTGTTTACTGTTTCAGCACAGAATCAGAATCTAACTAATATCAATAAGTTACGAACTGCTGAGTATTTTATCAATGAATTTTATGTTGACTCGATAGATGAGGGTAAGTTAGTTGAGGATGCAATACGTGGGATGATTAGCGAGTTAGATCCGCACTCGCAATACACCAATGCAGCAGAAACAAAGGAGTTGCAAGAACCGCTAGAGGGTAGTTTTGTAGGTGTTGGGATACAATTTACCATGCAAAAAGATACCCTGTATATTGTACAAACCATAGTCGGTGGGCCTGCCGAAAAGGTGGGGTTAGTAGCAGGTGACCGTATTATTGAGGTTAATGATACCATAATAGCAGGTGTTCAGATGACTAATACAGATATTATGAAACGTCTGCGTGGAGTTAAAGGAACAGCGGCTAATGTAAAGGTAAAACGTGCAGGTGTTAAGGATGTTATTGATTTTAAGATTATCCGTGATAAGATACCATTATACAGCATTGATGCCGCTTATATGTTAGATGATAATATAGGTTACATTAAGATTAGTCGTTTTGCCAATGATACATACTCTGAGTTTATGGAGAGTGTCAAGAAACTTAAAAAAGCAGGGATGAAACAGCTAATTATTGACCTAACCAATAATGGTGGCGGATATATGGGAACAGCTATATCTATCTCAAATGAATTTCTGAATCGTGGAGAAAATATAGTATATACACAAGGTAATAAATCACCCCGTTATGATGCTAATGCTAATGGCCGCGGAGCATTGAAAGATATCAAATTAGCTATTATGGTTAATGAATATTCAGCCTCAGCTAGCGAGATTGTATCAGGTGCCATACAAGATTGGGATCGTGGAGTTATCGTTGGTCGTAGAACCTTTGGGAAAGGGTTGGTGCAACGCCCATATATCTTTGATGATGGTTCAATGTTACGTCTGACAACTGCACGTTACTACACTCCATCTGGTCGCTCTATTCAGAAACCTTATGAAAAGGGTGGAAAGGATGATTACAATAAAGATATATATGAACGTATGAACCATGGCGAGTTAACCTCAGCAGATAGCGCGCAAGTAATGGCTGATTCATTAGCATATCACACCCTTAAACTAGGACGCAAAATCTATGGTGGTGGCGGTATTACCCCAGATATATTTGTCCCTATTGATACTACTGAATATTCTGATTATTATCGCAATCTATTTGCTAAATCTATTCTAAATCAATACTCAATAAGTTATGTTGATAAAAATAGGGATGCACTAAAAGCCACCTACCCAACAGTAGATGACTTTATAGCTAACTTTACCGTAACGGATGATATTATTGCAGAGGTAGTAACTATGGCAACCGAAACTGAGATAGAGCCAAATGAAGAGGAACTAACCAAGAGTATCAACCGAGTAAAAAGCTCACTAAAAGCCCTTATAGCATCAGATATATACACCAACGAAGCCTTCTACCAAGTCCTAAACCTAGATAGCGATATAGTAAAAGCCGCAATAACCGCCCTCAAAGAGAAATAGCTACTGGACTGAGATATAAACAACAACGCTAGTTAGTTCCTTTATCTGCTCAGTAAACTCCATTCCATTAAGGGTGTTGTTAGACGGATTCTCGATATTTATTGGGGCTGATTCGATCAAGTTAGATAGGAACATTGACTTGATAGCGTAGCCTACATTGTTGGCACTCATAATACCAGAGTTAGTTATCCCTATCAGTTCACCCCTTTTATTAAATAGTGGAGCTCCACTACTACCAGGTTGTATAGGTGCTGATATTTGGTAAAGAGCAACATCATTCTGATAACCTGATTTAGAGTTGATAATTCCATCAGTAACTTTAATCTCGCTACCCATATAATTAGTTAATGGATAACTCATTGAGAAAATTTGAGTACCAACCTCATTAATATTGGTTGATAGAGTGTATGGGATTGGTGTAAAAGCTTTAAACTCTTTATCTTTTATACTTAATAATGCTAAGTCATTAGCGATGTCACTACATAGAATTTTAGCAGAATATGTGGAAATTTTTCCCTCCTCTTTGATAGTCACATTAATATTAGTAGCATCTTTGATAAGGTGATAATTAGTTGCAATAATGCCGTTTGTGGATATAATTACTCCGCTACCTGAGTTAACTAAATCATTGTTTTCAACAGATTCGGTTGTGCTGGTTTGTGTAAGATATTCAAACGATTCATTCTGAGGGTATAGTTTTATAAAATCTGCGGTAATTTCATTGTCATTTTCATAAATACTCATAGAACCATTGGAGAATGTAAGATAAAAATTGCTATTTGGCATCTTATTCTCCATAAGCCAATTAGTGATTTTATATAAACCGACGGTGGCAGTAGGGGTAAATTCTGCTTTTAAATCCCCCTCTTTCCATATATATTCATTTGAGCCATTAAGGTATATTATTTGATATAGATTGTTGCTTTTAACAACTCCTAAGGTGTGTTTAGCATCTCCCCACCATTCCATATTATCAGTACCGATAAATGTATATATACCCTCTATTGGGGTAGTTTCATTGCTCCACTTCTCCTTTAGTTTCACTTCATTCCAATTAGTATGTGTAGTGTTGGGGTTGTTAGGGAGTGGAATATTATTCCATTGAATAAAAGCTGGCTCAGTATAATTAATGCGCGATATCCCAGCAGGAATACGTTCAAAAAAGAGTGTACACACGACCCAATTCCCCTTATTCCCTTTTGAATAGCCATAGGGTGTGCCAAGTTCCCACTCTTGCTCACCAATCGCTAGAAATTTAGGTCTAAGGTTAACACCTGTTGCAGCTATTGATATATTTTTAGGGAAAATGAAAGAACCTGCTTTGTTATTTGTAATGCGAATAGATGTCTGTATTGCTGTGTATTCATTTTCAAGCAGAATGTTTTCAAGTGTCCATATTTGACCCTTTACCTCTTTATTACATTTATTGTAATCAATCGGATAATCATTAGATATTTTAGATTGCGAGTAACAGCTTAGGACTGATAAGATTAAAAATAAAAAGATTAATTTCGTTTTCATGGTAATTTATTTAAGTTAGACAATGTTTTCATACTAATCCATCGCACTTAAATAAAAAGATACGTGGACGAAATTATTGACCTAGAGGCATTACCACACGCCTAAACTCCTAATAAATAACATCCACGCAAACGCAAACGTTTCATTATTGAAGAGAGGGGTTTTATTGAAGTGGTAATTTTCTAAGTCCTCAAACAATAGCAAAACGCTATAACTAGCAGATTTCTCCCTGCATATAAGCACAAAGATATAAAAATTAATTTATACCGATATAACTAAATTATATGTAATAAAGAATAAAATGCGCAGACGATACAAATTAGTACAGAGGTATCGCCAAACACCCAAACCCCAAATAAGTAAAGCCCACGCAAAACATGAGCATTTTACCTATTGTTCTTTGGGGTTTACAAAATTTTGGCGATTTTCTGTACACCTCAAACAATAGCAAAACGCTATAACTAGCAGATTTCTCCCTGCATATAAGCACAAAGATATAAAAATTAATTTATATCGATATAGCTAAAATATAATTTATCTGTAATAAAGAATAAAATGCGCGGATGATACTCATTTGCTGAAAGATACGACCAAGCATCATGCCACAATAAGTAACGCCCACGCAATATTTGTAGTTAATAGCTATATTTATAAATTTAGTTCGTTTAGTAGGGTGGTGTAGGTGCGGATTGCTTCTCGGATTTCTGTTTTTGTTATATATTCATCCGCTGTGTGTGAGCGTGACGAGCTTCCTACTCCTAGTTTTAGGCTAGGTGTTGTAATTTGTGCTTGGTCTGATAGGGTTGGTGAACCAAATGGTGTAGCACCTAATCTGATTAGGCGTTTTACTATTGGGTGTTCAATATCTATATTAGATGGATTTAGGCGTGTTGAACGTGGTGTAAACTCACAATTTGGAATACTATCTGTAATTAATTTCATCGTTTCAATATTGCTGTAAGCATCGGTTGTGCGTATATCAACTACTATATTGCATCTGTCAGGTATTACATTATGTTGTGTACCTGCATTTATCTGTGTTACTGAAATTTTGATATCTCCTAATGTTTCAGATTTTTTAGGGAAGTTGAAACTGTGTAATTGCTCGATAACTGTTATCGCTTTAGATATGGCGTTATCACCCTCGTTGCGTGCTGCATGACCTGAAATACCATGAATAACTCCATCTAGTACCATTAACCCCTTTTCAGCTATGGCTGGTTGCATATCTGTTGGTTCACCTACAATAGCTACATCAAAGTGTGGCAGATGTTGTAGAGCTAGTTCTATACCCCCCTTACCGCTTATCTCCTCCTCAGCTGAGGCTAGAAAGATTAAGTTATAGGATTGGGGTAATTGATCAATATATATGAATGTTGCCAATAGCGATACTAGTGATGCGCCTGCATCATTACTTCCTAATCCATAAATGTGATCATCAACTTCTGTCGCACTAAATGGGTCATAGCTCCACCCTTGCACCGCTTTAACAGTGTCCATATGTGAATTTAGTAGTATGGTTGGTCGCGCAGAATCAAACTTTTTACTCAGACAATAGATATTATTGCCAATGCGCTGTGGTTGATAACCTGCTGTGGCAATAAAAGTTTCAATGATTTTAGAAACTTCACCCTCCTCACGACTTATTGATGGGGTGCTAATCATCGCTTTTAATAAGTCTATTGCGTTGTATGTTAATTCCTCTACCATAATACGAAGTTTATGGGGAGCTCTGAAAACTGATTTATCAATATTTAAGATGAGATTTTGAGCTAATTTTTTGCCGCCTTTATCTTTTGCATAGTCAGCTTGCTGAAGATAAAAAGGTGAAAAAGTAGCCAAAATATCGCTTAAAGATTAATGAAACTGTTGCCCCTCCTATTTTATTTATTGTTATTCTTCAGGTTCTGTTTTTTAGATCCCCCTTTATTTATGCAAATATAGTGATTATTATATAAAAAGGAGTTATCTTTGTTCACTAGATTATCTATAAATGGTGATTGGTCTATTATTAACATAAGAGTTTTGGGTAAAACTTTAAGAAAATCAGAACAATGGCAAATAAACTAGTCGAAATGATTGCATCGCAAACTTCACGTTATGGTGATAGAGAGGCTTTCAGATTCAAGAAAAACAATAGAGGGGGTTGGATATCAGCCTCGTGGAATTACTTTAAGGATAGAGTAGAATCTGTTGCTTATGCAATGCAGCAATTAGGTATTGAGGAGGATGAGAAGATTGGTATTTTCTCGCAGAATCATCCTGATATTTTTGCGGCGGACTTCGCGGCGTTCTATAATCGTGCTTTGCCTGTTCCTTTCTATGCAACAAGCTCAAAGGCGTTAGTGGAATATGTTGTGCGTGATGCTTCAATAAAGATTATTTTTGTTGGAGATCAAGGACAATATAGTATCGCTCGTGAGTTGCAGTTGGATAGCACTAATAGCTTAGAGAGTATAGTTGCTTTGAGTGACGAAATCACTTTTGATGCTAAGGATAAGGATAGTAAATATTTTGAGAGCTTAGTTGAAATGGGTAAATCAGCTACCGTTGAGTGTAAAGCCGAGGTGGCTAGACGTAGTGCCGCTGGTTGCGAGGAGGATTTAGCTACACTAATCTATACTTCGGGAACTACTGGTGAGTCTAAGGGGGTTATGCTTACACATAAGAACTTTGACACTGCTATGAGAATCCATGAGGTGCGTTTGACTATGTTGAGTGACAAGGATTTGTCAATCGCTTTCCTACCACTTTCTCATATCTTTGAGAAGGCGTGGTCTTACTATTGCCTTACTATGGGGATGAGAGTTGCCATCAATTATGATCCTAAACAGATTCAAGAGGCACTATTAGAGGTTAAGCCTACTATCATGTGTAGCGTTCCACGTTTCTGGGAGAAGGTTTATGCAGGGGTGCAGGAGAAGATTGCATCTATGGGTGCTGTGCAGCGTATTTTGGTGAAACGTGCGCTAAAGGTTGGTGCTAAACGTAATCTTGAGTATGAGCGTGTGGGTAAACGCGCTCCTAAATGGTTGGAGATGCAATATCAATTCTTTGATAAAAAAGTTTTCAAAGCATTACGTAAGGCGTTAGGATTAGAAAATGGTATATTATTCCCTACTGCTGGGGCTGCTATATCAGATAATATTACTACTTTCTTACATTCATGTGGTATAAATATAGTTGTTGGTTATGGATTGACTGAAACTACTGCTACTGTTTCATGTTTCCCTATTACTGATTTTGCGGTTGGTACTATTGGTACAGTTTTCCCTGAATTGGAAGCTAAGATCGGTGAAAACAATGAGATATTAGTTAAGGGTGGTACTGTGATGAAGGGTTACTACAATAAACCAGAAGCAACAGCACAGGTGTTTACCGCTGATGGTTGGTTCCGTACAGGTGATGCAGGGGCTATTGCTGAAGATGGCGCACTGATAATTACTGACCGTATTAAGGATTTGTTTAAAACATCTAATGGTAAATATATTGCTCCACAAGCTATTGAAAACCGCTTAGGTGAGGATAAGTTTATTGAGCAGATTGCTGTTATTGGTGACCAACGTAAATATGTAACTGCTATTATTATTCCTGCTTATGAGGCATTAAAGGAGTGGGCTGAGGCTAAGAAAATCCAATATGATAGTGTTGAGGAGTTAGTTAAACACTCAGAGGTTTATCAGATGCTAGAGGAGCGTATTAATGCGTTGCAACATAACTTTTCAGGTTTTGAAAAGGTTAAGAAATTTACTTTGCTACCTAAACCATTCTCAATGGAAACAGGTGAGCTAACTAATACGTTGAAATTACGTAGAATGATTATTAATAAATTATATAGCCAAGAGATTGAGGCTATGTATATCTAAATAAAAGAATATAAGGGGTTATGATAACGCAAGAGCAACTAAAAGAGATGCAAGAGCGTAAGTCTGCGCTGGGGAGGTATCTTTGACGTTGATGCTAAACGTATAGAGGTTGAGGAGGAGGAGTTAAGAACTCACGCTCCTAACTTCTGGGATGATAATAAAAGTGCTGAGATTCAGATGCGCAAGGTTAAAGAGTTACGTTTCTGGATTGAGGGTTATGATTCGATCGATAAGATGGTTGAGGAGCTTGCTCTAGCCTTTGATTTTATCAAGGAGGGTTTGGTTGAGGAATCGGAACTTGATGATATATATACAAATACATTAACCGCTATTGAATCGCTAGAGCTACGTAATATGTTACGTCGTGAGGAGGATAAGCTAGGGGCTGTTCTAAAGATAAATTCTGGTGCTGGTGGTACTGAGAGCCAAGATTGGGCGCAAATGCTTATGCGCCTATACTTGCGTTGGTGCGAGGAGCATAACTATAAGAGTGAGATTTCAAATATCCTATATGGTGACGATGCTGGTATTAAGTCTGTAACTATTCAGATTGAGGGAGATTTTGTTTATGGTTACTTGAAGAGTGAAAATGGGGTACATCGTCTAGTGCGTGTTTCGCCATATAATGCTCAGGGTAAGCGTATGACCTCCTTTGCGTCGGTGTTTATCTCGCCACTTGTTGATGATTCTATCGAGGTAGTTGTAAATCCTGCTGATATTTCGTGGGATACTTTCCGTAGTGGTGGCGCAGGTGGACAGAATGTAAACAAGGTGGAAACAGGTGTTCGATTACGTTATAACTTTAAAGACCCTGACAGTGGTGAGGTGCGTGAGATACTTATTGAGAATACTGAGAGCCGTTCACAGCTAGGTAATCGTGAGAATGCTATGCGTTTGTTGAAATCGCAACTGTATGACCTAGAGTTGCAACGCCGTATGCGCCAACAACAAGCTATCGAAGCTGGGAAGATGAAAATAGAGTGGGGTTCACAGATACGTAGCTATGTGTTTGATGATAGGCGTGTTAAGGACCACAGGACTAATTACCAAACATCAGATGTTTCAGGGGTTATGGATGGTGATATTGATGAATTTATCAAGGCTTTCTTGATGGAGATGAATGACTAGATTATGGAGAAATTAACTATTATAAAAGTTGGTGGCGGTATCGTTGAGAATGATGAGTCGCTAAAGAGATTGCTAAAGAATTTTGCTGCCGTTGAAGGGAATAAACTACTGGTTCATGGTGGCGGTCGTTCTGCTACTAAGATGGCTGAAAAGCTAGGTGTTGAAACCAAGATGGTTGATGGTCGTCGTATCACAGACGAGGCTATGCTACAAGTGGTAACTATGGTGTATGGTGGTATGGTTAATAAGAATATAGTAGCAGGTTTACAAGCTGAGGGGGTTAACGCCCTAGGTGTAACAGGTGCTGATATGAATCTAATTCTTAGCGAGAAACGTCCTGTTAAAAGTGTTGATTATGGTTGGGTAGGTGACGTGAAGAGTGTAAATGCTAAGGGTATAGCAGGACTTATTGCTAGTGATGTTGTACCAGTAATAGCTCCACTAACGCATGATGGTATGGGTCATATGCTAAATACCAATGCTGATACTATGGCAGGTGAAACCGCTAAGGGTATGGCTGAGCTATTCGATGTTACATTAGTTTTCTGTTTTGAAAAGGATGGTGTGCTTATGGATGAAAATGATGAAAATAGCGTAATCCCTGAGCTAGGAGCAGAATTATACGCAGAGCTAAAGGATAAAGGGATAGTAAATAAAGGGATGATTCCTAAGCTAGATAACTCATTCGCAACCCTAACAGCTGGCGTTAAAGAGGTAATAATAACCCACGCCAACAACCTTAATGACCTAACTAAAGGTACACACATCAAGTAATTGTGTGATATATAATAATGGGTAGTTAACTTCTTAAATAGTTAGTTACCCATTATTTGTTAGAATGATTGTTGGCTAAGCCATATATTCATAAATCTATCATAGATTATATATCCCTCTGATGTTTCATATACTAACTCCTTATTAATAAGTTTAGTGAGTGAAGTTCTTACGCTACTCGCTGCTTTCAGCTTATGTTTAGTAATAAAATTACTTGAGGTAATTTCAGCAATTATCCCCTCCTTAGAGATTGCTTTAAGTAGTGCTATATTATTGGCTGTATATGCTGAGATAAGTGTTTCATAAGCGTAAATAGATTCCTTGACAATTTCATTAATAGCCATATCTGCTGTTTCAATCTTAATGTCACTATTGTAGCTATACATTCTATTTAATAATGACAGAATGTACCATGTGTATCCGCTGAATCGGTTGTATATATAATCAAAAGCATCTCGGTTAAATTCCAAATTTTTATCTTTAAAGAATTTCTCAGTAAACTTATAATATAGCTCACTATTTATTACATCAATCGGTAGCGTTTGAGTGCTTTGGTAAAATGGTCTCTTGGCAGAAAGGAACATATCTTGCATAACGTGTTGTTTGCTCCCTGAGAATATAAAGTTAACATTTGGCGTAAATTGGATATATGAACGCAGAAGTGCTTCTATACCATTTTCGGGGTACTCATTAATTTGTTGAAATTCATCAATGGCTATATAGCAACGTTTATCGGCTGATGCTAGATATTCAAAAATCTCTTTAAGAGTAGATTCACCGCAATCCATGGCTGTATCTAGCTTTACTGACGGTGTGCCTGTTATCTCATCAATGGTAAATACAGGTCTGCAACTACGTATAAATTTAGTCACACGTGACATAACTGTTTGTGCCGTAGAGTCTAGCTTACCCAATACACTACTTGCCATTAGTAAGACAAAGTTATTTAAGTTTTGTGTCGAATATATATCCATGTATATGGTGACAATATCTGGATTTTGCTCCTTTAGATTGTAAAATACATTCTTAATCAATCCTGTTTTGCCCATACGACGTGGAGCTATAAGAGTAATATTACGTCCATTGTATAGTGCATCAGCTATGGTTCGGCTCTCCACTATGCGATCACAAAAATATTCTGGGCTATGATAGCCGCTTATTAAGAATGGATTATTAGGTTTCATATTATCTACTGTTTTAACGTTACGTAAAATGCGTAACGCAAATTACGTAATTATAATTTATAAAACCAAAATAATTTGATATTCTTTTCTTAAAGTTGTAAAGTTTATAGGGGACTTCTAATAATTGGTTTTATTCGATTATTTATTTTGATGCTTTAGATTTGTATTTTTCAAAATGTGAGCGTAGCGGTGCCTACGGTGCATTTTGAAAAATGCGAAGATGATGTATCAAAATAGAAAAGCGTTAAAATTCAATTTTTAGAAGTCCCCTATAGTAAATTGTACCATAGAAGGTGCAATTTTACTGTATTGATAAAAAAGAGCTCTAAAAACTGGTTTTAGAACTCTTTAAGTGTGTGGTTTATGTATGTATGGTTGCTTACTTTTTGTTTGCAATCATATATAGTGCTATTTGTACTGCGTTTAGTGCTGCTCCCTTTTTGATTTGGTCACTTACGCTCCAGAAAGTTAGACCTTTTTCGTTAGTGATATCTTTGCGGATACGACCTACATAAACAGGGTCTTTACCTGCTATATCTAATGGCATAGGGTATTCCTTGTTTTCAGGTTTATCCATTACAATTACACCTTCAGCTGCTTTGAATGTTTCAGTTACTTGTTCAACTGAGATAGCCTCTTCTGTTTCTACCCAGATAGCTTCAGAGTGAGCGCGCATAACTGGTACACGAACACACATTGCGCTAACATCTAGGTCAGGAGCGTGCATAATCTTCTTAGTTTCGTGGAACATTTTCATCTCCTCTTTAGTGTAACCATTCTCCATAAATACGTCAACTTGTGGAATTAGGTTATATGCTAGTTGGTAAGCGAACTTTTCAACCGTTGGTTTTTCTCCATTAACTATTTGTACATATTGGTTTACTAGTTCATCCATAGCTGTTGCACCAGCACCACTAGCTGCTTGGTAAGTTGCTACGTGTACACGTTTGATAGGTGAAATATCATTGATTGCTTTCAATGGCACAACTAATTGGATAGTTGTACAGTTAGGGTTAGCTATAATATTACGTGGAGTATTAAATGCGTCATCACCATTAACCTCTGGTACTACCAATGGAATATCTGCATCCATACGGAATGCGCTAGAGTTATCAATCATTATAGCACCATGCTTAGTGATAGTTTCAGCGTACTCTTTAGATGTTCCTGCACCTGCTGAGGTGAATGCTATATCTATACCTTTGAAATCATCGTTATGTTGTAGTTCTTTTACCGTTATCTCCGTTCCACGATAGGTATATTTGTTACCCGCGCTACGTTTTGAGCCGAATAATACTAACTCAGTTAATGGAAAATTCTGTTCATCAAGAACTCTTAGGAACTCCTGTCCTACTGCGCCACTTGCGCCAACGATTGCTACTTTCATTTGCTACAAATTTCTGTTTTTTAATTGGTTAAAATTGTATTTTGCATTAATCGGGTGCAAAGTTAGTTATTTGAAGTGGATTAACCTATTATTTCAGTGCTTTTTACGCTAAAACTATTAAGATACCATCTTTTTAGGATAAATAAGCGTTGTTACGTAATTAATTCATATATTTGTACAACAACCTTAATAACGATAATAGTATGGAGGAAGTGGTTTCAACCGCAATGGTTACCAACCCAGTTTATATATTCTTTATAGTGTTAGTGATAATACTATTAGCACCTATGTGCCTGAATAGGTTGAAGATTCCGCATATTATAGGTATGATTGTTGCAGGTCTAATTATAGGTCCTTATGGTATTCATATTCTGGATAGAGATAGTAGCTTTGAGATATTTGGTCAAGTGGGGTTACTTTATCTAATGTTCTTGGCAGGTATAGAGATAGATATGTATCATATGCGGCAGAATCTGAAACGAGGATTAGGCTTTGGAGCATATACATTTATCATTCCAATGATATTAGGAGTAGTAGCTTCAATGTGGTTGTTGAACTTTGATTTATTGACAGCCATACTGTTAGCTTCTATGTACGCCTCACATACACTGATATCTTACCCTATTGTATCACGCTTTAGCATCAATAAATATTCAACAGTAGTAGTGTCTATAACAGGATCTATTATAACTGAGTTTGCAGCGTTGATAGTGTTAGCAGTTGTTGTAGGGGTCTATTCTGAGGGCGGTTTTAATATTTGGGGAGTCGTCAAATTATTTGTTAGCCTTGTGGTATATTGTGTTGCAATACTATTAATCTATCCACGTTTAGCCCGTTGGTTCTTTAAGAAATATAACGATAGCGTAATGCAATATGTATTTGTGCTAGCATTAGTCTTTTTAGCATCAAGTGTAGCCCACTTGATAGGGTTAGAGTCGGTGTTGGGAGCATTCTTTGCAGGGTTGGTATTAAGTAGATATATTCCAAGTGTGTCACCATTGATGAATAGGATAGAGTTTGTGGGTAACGCACTGTTTATCCCATACTTCTTGATTGGGGTAGGGATGTTGATAGACTTAAAAAGCGTTGTTTCCAGTTGGGAAACCATATATGTAGCTATTAATATGGTGGTTGTAGCTACTCTATGTAAATGGATAGCAGCTTACCTTACGCAGAAAACTTTTGGGATGAGTAAGC
>JAWXTT010000030.1:0-17391 GCA_044433325.1 Bacteroidales bacterium | reverse complement strand
TAAACGCTTCAATTTAGGACGTTACGGGTTCTTGTCCTAAATTTTGGAGTAAAAAATGAAAAATTAGAACCCACCTTTATCGTTTTCAACCAACTGAAACATTAGAGAGCGCGTCAGTATATAGTGGCGAAACATCTAATCTCTACAATTATGAAGGCAGTGATAAAAATGGTAACAATTCAAATATTCAAACAGCACCTGGTACATACACAGTTACTGTTGATTATGAGTACAAGAAATTTACTATTACTGAGGTTGTTATTACTGAAAATACTACAATCGAGGGCGAAATAGAATACACAACACCTATTAATTATGACAATGGAACTACATTAATTATAGCTGAAGGTGCAAATGTTACATATCCTGAAACACAAACTTCTCTACCTAAAATAATTATTGAGGATGGAGCTGAAATTTGCGTAAGTACAAATCTAGAATCGGCTGAAGGGCTTGAGATTATTCGCAAATTTGATGCTAGCGATGGACAAAGATTATTCTCACTAGGTTTGCCTTTTGAGGTTGTTGCTGACGCTGAGGCTAAACAGGTATGGAAACTTAATTCTGATGGTGAAGATTGGGAGCAGGCGGTACAAGGTGTGGACTATGCGACATATTACTATGATGGAGCAAAGAGAGCGGCTAATGGTAACACCAGTTATAATTGGACTACTAAATCAAGTGATACTGGTACATTAGGACAAGTTATTAGATTTGTTGATGATTCTAACTATACATATAAGTTTATTGCGATAGATGCTCTAACAGCATTAACCAAAGGGCACCAATGTGAACTTCAATATGAAGAAGCTAATATTGACGATGACAAGGGTTGGAATATGCAAACAGCAGGTAGAACTTATACTACTATACCAGATGCCCCTACGGGTCAAGAAGTGTATTTCCAACTTTATAATGACAAAGATGATAGTTTTACGGTATGTAATTATGGAACAGAAAATGGTATCTCAATTGCCCCGAGTGATGTTTATGTGGTACAATTAATAGAAGATAATATCAGTGGTAGTGAGATAAATTCTGTGACTAGTGATAATTCTAGTGTTGAGTTTTATAGCTTTGAACTTATTGATGCAGATGGCGAAATGCTAGACCGTATATATATAGCTGACGGTTCTAATCAATCTAAATATATATTAGGCAAAATTAGTTCTGCCTCCACAGTACCACAAATGAGTATAAATATAGATGGAGCATCTTATTGTGCTTATAGCTCATTAGCTAGTACAACTGATAAATCTTATGATGTAAAATTATCAGACTTGTATAATGATTGTAAGATAGTTATGACTAAAGCAGGAACACAGACTGTAAGTATTAACAACACAGCTACAACATTAGATTCTGCAATAGATGTAACCGATGGTATTATCACAATAACTATTGGCTCACAAACAACATCAGTAAATGATATAATAAGAACTACTAAAGTTTATGCAATTAATGGCGCAATAGTTATAACAGGAGCGGAAGCGGGTGATAAATACACTATTACTAATATGTCTGCGATTCCTATTAGCGGAGTAACTGAAGCAGATGAAACTAAGGTGGCTATGACTAAGGGTATATATGTAGTAAACATAGCTGGTAAAACCTATAAAGTAGCCGTAAAATAATCTTTATTAATAAATAACGACAAAATGAAAACTAATTATATCGCACCAAAAATTGAAGTATTAGAAATAGAATTAGAGGACGATATTATGTCTTGGAGCAGTAACGCACCTAATGCTACAACAGTTTCTAATTCTAGTACAACGCGATCAGAACAAAGCAGTTGGACTACTAACTCAATGGATAACTACAACTGGAAGTAATACCTAAAGGGGAATTCTTAAAAACCGACCATTAGTCGTAATAATAAATAAATGGGGAGAATGCAACTGTTTCATCAATCGTTAAGTGGCAATTTTAAATATTGATAAACCTGTTTTTAGAACTCACTTGAAAAATTTTACTTATCTTTGTAACTGTTTTTAAGGTACATTTTTTAATAGATAATATGGTTTCAATAGATAGTGTAGCAGTTGAGTTTTCAGGGACAACGTTGTTTTCAGATATTAATTTTTTTATAAATCCTACAGATCGAATTGCCCTTATGGGTAAGAATGGTGCAGGTAAGTCAACATTACTAAAGATTTTGGCTGGTGTTAATAAACCTACGCGTGGACGTGTATCGTTCCCTGCTGATACGGTTATTGCATATCTACCTCAACACCTACTAACAACAGATAGTAGAACCGTATTTGAGGAAACGGCACAAGCATTTGCTCATCTATTTGAGATTGAAGCACATATCAATGAGCTAAATAATCAACTAGCCACCCGCACTGACTATGAGAGTGATGATTATATGAAACTTATTGAGGAGGTGACATCACTAGGTGAGAAATTTTATACTATTGATTTAACTCACTTTGATGAGGATGTTGAGAAAACATTGCTTGGTCTTGGATTTAAGCGTGAGGATTTCACACGTCCTACTTCTGAGTTTTCAGGGGGATGGCGTATGCGTATTGAATTGGCTAAGATGCTATTGCAGAAACCCGACCTATTACTCCTTGATGAACCTACTAACCATCTTGATATTGAGTCTATTCAGTGGTTGGAGGATTTCTTAGTAGATAGTGGTAAAGCGGTGGTTGTGATTTCACACGATAGAACCTTTGTAGATAATATCACTAATAGAACTATTGAGGTAACAATGGGTAAAATCTATGACTATAAAGTACCTTACAGCCAATACCTACAACTAAGACTGGAGCGTCGTGAGCAACAGATGAAACAGTACGAGGAGCAACGCAAAATGATTCAAGAGAATATGGATTTTATTGAGCGTTTCAAAGGGACATACTCAAAAACACATCAAGTACAATCACGCGTTAAGATGTTGGAGAAATTGGTTATTGTTGAGGTTGATCAGGAGGATCGCTCGTCGCTACGACTTAAATTTCCACCTGCACCACGTTCAGGGAATTATCCTGTTACAGCTAATAATGTGGGTAAAAGCTATGGTGAGCATAAGATTTTTGACAATGCTAACTTTATGATTGAACGAGGACAAAAGATAGCCTTTGTCGGTAAAAATGGTGAGGGTAAGTCAACATTGGTTAAGTGTATCATGCGAGAAATTGAACATAGCGGTGAATTGACACTAGGTCATAATGTACAGATTGGATATTTTGCGCAAAATCAAGCATCACTATTGGATGAGGAGCTAACAGTATTTCAAACGATTGATGATATTGCTAAAGGGGATATTAGAAACAAGATTAAGGATATGCTAGGGGCGTTTATGTTCGGTGGTGAGGAGTCTGCTAAGAAGGTAAAAGTCTTATCGGGGGGTGAGCGTACACGTTTAGCATTGATGAAACTATTACTTGAGCCTGTTAATCTATTAATACTGGATGAGCCAACTAACCATCTGGATATGAGAACTAAGGATGTACTAAAGGATGCACTGAAAGCATTTGATGGCACATTGATAGTGGTTTCGCATGACCGTGACTTCTTGGATGGATTGGCTGACAATATCTATGAGTTCGGCGGTGGTCGTTTGGTACATCACCTAGAGGGAATTACTGAGTTTATGCAACGTAAACGTCTCGAAAATCTAAAGGAATTAGAGCGCAAGGGGGTAAGTTAATATGAAATTTTAATTATTTTTATATATTTTCTCGGTTATTATTTGCGTTTAATAAGTATTATTGTTACATTCGTAACGATATAAATAAGTTATTACTTCTTAAATAAATACCGATAGGAGATGAGCTACTTAAAGTTCGATAAAAGATTAATGATTAATCTGGAGCAATCTCTACCTAAAGAGATGCTTAGGACTAATCAATCAGGAGCGTATCACTGTACTACAATTGTGGATTGTAATACACGCAAACAACATGGTTTGCTAGTGATTCCTATTCCTGAAATTGATAATGAGAACCATGTACTACTTTCATCATTAGATGAGACGGTTATACAACATGGTGCTCCATTTAATTTAGGGTTACATAAATATGGTGAAAACTGTTATAGCCCTAATGGTCATAAATATATCAGAGAGTTTGATTGTGAAAACGTGCCACGTACTACATTCCGTGTAGGTGGTGTTGTCCTTACTAAGGAGAAGGTTTTTATCTCACATGAAAATAGAATTCTGATTAAATACACTCTGGTTGAGGCGCACTCCCCAACTAAGTTACAATTCCGCCCATTCTTAGCATTCCGTAATGCCAATAGTCTATGTGTTGCCAATGGCACAGCTAATACTGGTTACACATCTATTAAGAATGGTGGCGCATTTAATCTATACGCAGGATACCCTACCCTATATATGCAATTCAATAAGGATGTGGAATTTATTCATAATCCTAATTGGTATAAAGGTATAGAATATGTGAAAGATCAAGAGCGTGGATTACCTTACGTTGAGGATTTAATGGTTCCAGGATACTTTGAACTATCAATTGAAAAGGGTGAAACGATTATCTTCTCGGCAAGTACAGCTGAAGAGGAACCTAACCAATTTGTTACCGCTTGTGAGGATGAGTTGAAGATACGTACTCCACGTAATAGTTTCTACAATAGTCTTAAAAACTCAGCTAAACAATTCTGTGTTAAAAATACTAATGGTAACTATATTATTGCAGGTTACCCTTGGTTGGGAATTAGAGCTAGAGATCAATTTATTGCATTGCCAGGATTAACACTATCTATACATAAACGTGATAAGTTTGAGGAGATTATGGAATCAGCATTGGCTGCCCTTAAAAACTTCATGGATAAACGAGCTAATGACGCAGTTATTAAAGATATTGATGCTCCTGATATACCTCTATGGGCAATATGGTGTATTCAACAATACTATAAACGCTACGGCAAAATAGATACAATGAAACTTTATGGTGATACCATAAAACAAATTATCAACTACATAGTAAAGGAACAACACCCTAACCTAAAACTAATGCCAAATGGCTTGATTACCTCTAATGGTACAGACAGACCAATATCATGGATGGATGCTAGACACCCTGATGGCAAGCCTATTATTCAACGCACTGGATACCTGATTGAATTTAATGCACTTTGGTATAACGCATTAATGTTCGCATCTAGCATGTATGAGGATGACAAGGATATGGGGCTTAGTGTTGATAGATGGAGTGATATCGCTGAAAATCTAAAAGTTAGCTTTAAGGATATGTTCCTAAACGATTACGGCTACCTATATGATTATGTGTCGGGAGATTATGCAGACCTAAGCGTAAGACCTAATATGGTAATTGCAATAGGATTAGATTATTCACCATTAGATAGACGACAACGCAAAGGGGTACTAGATATAGCTACTCGTGAACTATTAAATAGTAAAGGTTTAAGAACACTTAGCCCTAAAAGTTACGGATATAACCCATTCTACGTGGGTACTCCTGAACAACGTGAACATGCTTACTATCATGGCTCGTCACGACCATGGTTAATAAGTTTCTATGCTGAGGCTTATATTAAGATATTCGGTGTTAATGGTATAGCATTTATTGAGCGTATGATGATAGGATTTGAGAATGATATGTCTGAAGGATGTATAGGTTCAATATCAGAATTATACGATGGCAACCCACCATTTACTGGTCGTGGAGCTATTAGCCTTGCCCTAAATGTGGCGGGTGTACTTTCGGTATCACGATTACAACGAAACTTGACAGCCGCATTTAATAAAGAAAACGCTGAATAAAGTAAGCTATTATCAATGAAAAAAGAAAAACTAATATAGGATGAAAGCACTAATGTTTGGATGGGAATTCCCACCACATATCCTCGGAGGACTTGGTACAGCAAGTTATGGTTTGACTAAAGGGATGAATGACAATGGTAATATGGATATTACGTTTGTTATCCCTAAACCTTATGGGGATGAAGATAAAAGCTTTGCTAATATCATAGGGGCAACTAATACGCCTGTTAATTGGCGCGATGTCAACTATGATTATGTAAAGGAGAGATTGACTTCAGTAATGGAGCCTGAAATGTATTATAAACTTAGAGATCATATATACGCTGACTTTAACCACATACATACTAATGACTTAGGATGTATAGAGTTTTCAGGGCGTTATCCTGATAATCTACTTGATGAGATTAATAACTATTCGATAGTAGCTGGGGTTATAGCTAGAACTGTTGAATGTGATATAATCCATTCGCATGACTGGTTAACCTATCCTGCTGGTATTCATGCTAAGATGATTACAGGTAAACCACTAGTAATACATGTGCATGCAACAGACTTTGACCGTTCTAGAGGTAATGTTAACCCTACCGTTTTCGGTATCGAAAAGGATGGTATGAACTTTGCCGATCATATTATTACAGTTAGTGATCTAACACGTCGCACTGTTATTGATAAATATGGTATTGACCCTAACAAAGTAACAACTGTTCATAATGCAGTAGAGCCATTAAGTGATGAACTAAGAGCAATAGAGGTAACAAAATCTAAAGAGAAAGTAGTAACATTCCTTGGACGTATCACTATGCAGAAAGGTCCTGAATATTTTGTTGAAGCTGCTGCTAAAGTTCTACAAAAGAAGAGTAATGTACGCTTCGTAATGGCTGGTAGCGGTGATATGATGGAGAAGATGATTTCATTAGCTGCTGAACGTGATATTGCTGATAGATTCCACTTCACAGGATTCCTAAAGGGTAAACAGGTATATGAAATGCTTAAAGCGTCAGATGTATATATCATGCCATCAGTATCAGAACCATTCGGTATTTCACCATTAGAGGCTATGCAGATGGGTGTACCATCAATAATATCACACCAATCTGGTTGTGCTGAGATTCTGGACAATGTCATAAAAATTGACTATTGGGATATCGATGCTATGGCAGATGCAATCTATTCAATTATCACATATCCTGCCATGTATGAACAATTACGTGAAGATGGGCTACAGGAGATAGATACTATCCAATGGAAAAAAGCGGGTGCTAAGGTTATAAATATTTATAACCAAATAATAAATAATTACTAATAATAATAACCAAAAAAACAATAAATACGATGAAAGCTATTTGTTTTTACTTTCAGATACATCAACCATTTAGATTGAAAAAATATCGTTTCCAAGATATAGGTAACGATAGTTACTATTACGATGATTTCAATAACGACGAGATTATCACTAATATTGCTCAAAAATCATACTTGCCAGCTAATGCAATGCTTAAAGAGCTGATTGAGAGTAGTAATAAACGTTTTAAGGTTGCATTCTCAATAACAGGATCTGCCCTAGAACAGTTAGAACAATATGTGCCTGAGTTTATCGATTCAATGAAAGAATTGGTAGCAACTGGTTGTGTCGAATTCTTGGCTGAAACATACGCACACTCACTATCGTCATTAATTGATCCTGACGAGTTTATAGTTCAAGTGAAAGAGCACTCTAAAAAGATTAAACAACTATTTGGTATTGAGCCTAAAGTATTACGTAATACTGAACTTATATACTCAGATGATATAGCAGCAATAGTTGCTTCAATGGGATATAAAGGGATGATTACAGAGGGGGCTAAACATATTTTAGGTTGGAAATCTCCTAACTACCTATATTCATCGGCAGCAGCACCTAACCTAAAATTATTACTAAGTAACTCTAAGTTATCAAATGATATCAGCTTACGTTTCAATAACCATGAATGGCATGAATATCCATTAACAGCTGACAAATATATGAATTGGATTGCTAATCTACCTCAAGAGGAACAATTAGTTAACCTATTTATGAATTATGAAACATTCGGTGAGTTACAACCAGCAGGTACTGGTATATTTGACTTTATGCGAGCATTACCATACTTCGCTCAAGAGAATGGAATTAGTTTCGTAACACCATCAGAGGCAATAGCTAAACATAAAGCAGTTGGGGAATTAGCTGTACCATATCCAATGTCTTGGGCAGATGAAGCACGTGACGTTAGTTCATGGTTAGGTAACAAATTACAGAATGAAGCATTTAACAAATTATACTCAATAGCTGAACGCGTAAGATTATGTTCAAATCGCCGTCTAAAACAGGATTGGAACTATCTGCAAGCATCTGATCACTTCTTCTACATGCGAACTAAACAGAGCTTTGACGATGCACGCTCATATTACACACCTTATGAAACACCATACGACGCATTTACTAATTATATGAATGCATTGGCAGATTTCATTGTACGTGTTGAGGCTCAATACCCATTATCAATAGATAATGAGGAGTTAAATGCACTGCTTACAACTATACGTAATCAAGCTAAAGAGATTGAGTTGTTGAATAAAGAGATTGCTATACTTCGCAACAATATCAATACAGACGAAGAGAAGAAAGTTGCTCCTAAAGCTAAAGCTGCTCCTAAAGCAAATACAGCTAAAACACCAGCTGCACCACGTAAAAAGGCGGCTCCTAAAAAAGCTACTTCTACAACAGCTAAAACAACAACAACTGATAAGGCTGAGTAAGGGAATACTTACTACAAAGATATCAACAGAATTAGGGAGAGACTCAATCACGAGCCTCTCCCTAATTCTGTTTCAACACCTATAATATTGGGCTTAATAATCTAATAACAGATTCTAATCTCTGTCTTAACGTGGAACGCTCCATCCAACTTGAATAATCAACAAGCGTACATTGCTCAACATCCTTATAGAAAATATCAGCCATCTGTTTATTAACATCTTTACTATAAATAAACATATTACTCTCAAAATTATGTTCAAAGCTACGGTAATCGAAATTAGATGAACCAACCGTGCTAAATTCATCATCAATAATAATAGTTTTAGCGTGCAACATCCCTGCCTCGTAAAAATATATCTTTATCCCTGCACGCAGACACTCAGCAATAAATGAGGAGGATGCTAACTTTAACACCCATGAATCAGGATTACGGGGTATCATAATAGAGACTTCAACTTTAGATAATGCAGTAGTTTGTAAAGCTTTTAATAAGCTCTCAGTAGGGAGGAAATATGGTGTTTGAATTAAGACTCGTTTCTTTGAATTCATTATAGATTTCTGGAACATAAAAGCCATATTGCTCCATTTACCCATAGGACCACTAACCATCATCTGCATCCCTGCACCACCATTGATATCATCAAAATCTTTAATTGGAAGATCTAATAAACTATTTCCCATAAAACTCCAATCAATAGTAAATGAATATTCTAATCCAGCAATCGCTGCTCCTTGGATACGTATATGAGTGTCACGCCACACACCATTATGCAGCCCATCAATATATCTATCAGCAATGTTCATACCACCAATATAACCTATCTCACCATCAATAACTGCAATTTTTCGATGATTGCGCCAATTTATTCGACTAGTAAATAACGAGAATGTAACTTTAAAGAATGGAGCTACCTCAATCCCAGCATCTCTCATCCTCTTATAAAAGGAGTTCTTTACCTTCCAACATCCTAGATGGTCATAAATGATTCTCACATCTACACCCTCTTTAGCCTTAGCAATTAATATATCACTAATTTCAGTACCAATCTTATCATCCTCAAAGATAAAATACTGCATATTTATATAACTATGAGCAGCTATTAAGTCCGCCTTAAACTGTCTAAACTTATCCTCACCATTAGTATATATATCAATCTTGTTACCCAGATAATATGCAGCTGGCAATAATGACTGAGCTAAATGTATCTGCTGAATACTCTCAGGTGTGAGTTGTAGATTATCAATATCCTCAACCCCATTAACTTTATTCCGCGCCAACAGCATACCCCTTTGGCGTTTAGTAATCATTCTTTTTCGTCTCAAACTACGCCCAAATACTAGATAGAATACCATCCCTATAATAGGCAATAGAAATAGTACCGTAACCCACGCAATAGATTTCAGTGGATTACGATTCTCAGATATCACTACCGATATAATACTAAATACCGTTATAGTATATAACAAAGATAGTGTGGCATATATAAAAGCTCCATCAATCATAAGATTCTATTAATCAAGATTACTTCCAAATAACATATAATTACAAACTTAGTAAAATAATATTAAAATTCAAACTTAAATCCTATTTTTTATATTATTTACTTAATTACAACATTAACAATACATTGCGAATTGTTTATAATGTCGTACCTTTGCAAAAAATTTAAGAAATAATAATATTAAAACCAATTTCGATTTATGAAGTTCAAATTTTTAGCTATTATAGTAGCTCTATTAATCTCATCCCAAAATTCATTCGCTGAACCAAAAGTCACTAATCTATCAGAACTAACCGATAGCATTGGCTTAGATCATGAAGAGGAGTTAACAAGTATATTAGAAGCGAATGTTGAAGAGATGCATAGCTCACAAGAACCATTAATGCATTGGAATTTGTCACAAAAGGGTTATTCATTTACATTTGGTGGATTTATAAACTTACGTAGCAGCTACGACTTTAATGGTTCAATAGATTGTGCTGACTTTATACCATCAATGATTCCATCATCTACTGAAGAGCAGATAATGAAGAGAACATTTATGGATGCTTCAACATCTCGCCTATATTTTAACGCCCTAATTGAGACTAAACAACTAGGATTAATTAATTTGTTCATTGAATCAGATTTTCGTGGAGGGTCTTATGGTAGTTATACCCCACGTATCCGCCTTGCCTATATGACCTTTTTGGGAGTAACAGCAGGTCGAGCTCACACTACATTCTCCGATCTTAGCTCAATGCCATACAGTGTTGACTTTGCTGGTCCTAATTCATGTGCTTTCGGTTTTGTAACTATGCTACGCTACGAACATAAATTTATGGAGGATAGATTAAAATTAGCAGTTGCATTAGAATCACCATCAGTATCTGCTACATATAATAATAACTTCAACGAAGTTCCGCAACTAACACCAGATATTCCAGCATACGCACAATATAATTGGGGCGCAGATAATCTGAATCACATTAGAGTATCAGGAGTATATAAAGCGATGTCAGTTAAAAACAAAGTAACTAATGACACCGATATATTATCTGGTTGGGGAACACAACTTAGCGGTAATATCGGACTAACTCCATTTATGAGAGTTATGTTTAGCGGTACTTACGGCGAGGGTATCTCTAACTACATTGTTGATCTTATAGGATTAGGACTAGACTTTATGCCTAACCCAGATAATCCAAGTGAAATTTCTTTAACTCCTATGTATGGATACCAATTATCAACTCAGATAAATATCAATCCTAAACTATGGTTATCAGCAGGATACTCATACGTTAATAATCAACCTGCATACGATGACCTAGACCATCTTGATAACTATAAGAGCGGGACATATATATTTGGTAATTGCTTTTATAGCATTACATCACGACTACAAATTGCTGGTGAATATATCTATGGCTCACGCAAAAGCCAAGACCTATCAACAAATAGCGCAAATCGTGTAGTTGCAATGTTACAATTTACCTTCTAAAGGATATATTATATACAACTATAAAAATACCCCTAAATGAATTTTATTTCATTTAGGGGTATTTTTTAGCGATCAAATTTCAGTAATTTAATTGTAAAATACTTTTAAATACTAATGAGTAATACGTACTAGTTTATTAGAATTTAAGACTTTCATGTCCTGAAGCTAATATTTGATAACGCACTTTTAATTCGATTTTCTCCTCGATTAACTTTTCAATCTTTTGATCTTTTTCTCTCAAAAAGTCCAAATATTCGATTCCTAATTGTTGCATATTGAAATAATCTGGCTTTGCATCCTTAATCATCTCACCTTTGCCTGTCATAAACCATTCTAGGTTTAACCATTCAAATGTTTGAATAATCTTTTGCATTAAGTCAAAACCTGGCTTATTCCTTTTCTGTACAACTATACCACGAATTGTTTGGTCACCGACTCCAACCTTTCTCGCAAACGCTGAAACAGTGATTCCCTCTTTTTGAATAATTTGATAAATTCTTTCGTTTATGTCCATAACATCTATAAAATAATCAAATAAATATATATACAATCCTTAACTCTCTCTCAAGTGATGTTTCCATCCCTCTTAATGTTACAAAGATAATAATTAAATTCTAACTTTTAGCACCTTTATGGTTATTTTTTTTGAGTTAATTTTAAGATACTATTATTTATAGTATCAATTTAAATAGCTTTATTTACAGATTTGAGTAAAAAAAGGGATTTATCATTAATAATTATTATAATCACTATAAAATTGTATTCATTTTAAATTTTGATTATATATTTACAATTTTAGCAATATTTTTAGCTTGTATAACTATGCTTAATATATTAATTTTTATTCATATCTAAATATCCTTAAAGTTATACTGAAATTGTATAGTTCACCTTCTATTGTGCTAAAGAGAGAGAGATAATAACGCCATAGTTACTACTAGATGTAGGATAAGATGTAGATGAAACTAATGGGTTATTTGATTGCATATCATAGTAAGCCCCAACTGTAACGCGTTTGCTTAATATATAATCAGCTAAGAAGTTGATTCCTACTGTTCGTGTACCGCTAGATGCTTGAGCTGTATTATACTCAATATTACGTATTAATGCTTGGCTATTGGCTAATGAGAAATCAAGATTTAAGGTTAAGTCATTACTTACACCTTTTTGTGATCCACCAATCTTTAATACAGTATTAAAATTAGCTATTTTATAGCCTGCTCCAATTACAAAACTATTAGTCTTAGCTTCAACCAATTGTCCTGCAGATGAACTTAATGTTAATGTACGACCATCGTTATACTCTACATTAAGTGTTACATTGTTTTGCAAGGTAGCTGAGACCCCCAATAACGGTGAGAATTTCTCGGTTAACGAAACAGAAGATATCTCATAAGGTGACGATGGAATAGGCGCACCTGTAATCTCATCTTGAATAAAACCTACGTCACCGCCAACACTAACCCAATCAGTATATGAGGAGAAAGAGCCAACACTATATGTACATTGATATGCATGTGACAGCGTAAAACTCTTGAATATATCCTTGAGATTACCCAGTTTAACCAACCCATCATACGTGACACGCCAATTAGGTAGTAACGATGATAGAGATGGGAATACAGACATACCAGTAGTTTCAGCACTAGTACCTGTATAAGCAGCTATAAAGGCTGGTATAGTAATATCACTACTAGTTGTTCTTACTCCACCTGTTTCAGAGCTATATGTTTTACCGCTATATGCTGAATTTTCTAAGAAGCCAGTATTAGGATAAGTTGTTCCGATATAGTTAGATTCAAAACGTTTAGATATAACATTTATATTATCTAAGAACTGATCGAAAACATCGCTCTGATACCCATCTGATGATGATGATGTATATAGTGATGTTAATATCGTACAATGTGTCTTAGTATAACTACCTGAGTAAGTAACCGTAGGTGTATCATACATAAACATAGTCTGATTGGTTCTATTATCAGTTTGATTAGCTGTTAGCTTAATTTTCAATCCAGATATAGGCTCTAAATTAATCTCAAAATTATAAATCTTTGCATCAGACCATACTGCTGGTGAAGTTTGGCTATCATCGCATAGTAACCATCCATTCTCTTTAGCTTTATCAATATAACTTTCACCCGCAAAACCAAAAGCGAAATCTAACCCTGGTGATAATATCGAATAATCCCCATTTTGACCAAAAGCACCACCTATTGTTGGTGCAAACTGCGGCAACGATAATGACTGAGTTTGTCTATAACTAAAGCTAAGATTACGCACAGACATAGCCACACGAGCTGCATAGTCACCGATTTCACTCCATACACCCTTCTCCTCTTTTACCTCAGTTACAGTTACCTTAATATTACTATTTTTATCTCCGCTTTTTATCTTAACACTATTGGCATCGATAACCTCATACTCAATGGCGAATGGTTTACCTGCTGTTGTTGTTGCGACCACCTTGACGCTTTTAGTTTTCATATTATGCTTTACAGTTAGTGGTTCATCCTTTTTCAGCATAAATGTACGCGTAAATTTACGTGTTTTATTAGCTAAACTACTTGTTCTGGTAGTTTTACTTGTAAATTTAGTATTAACTCCTTTTAGATATGATGACTTATTATATAGTTGTTCTAAATTAAACTTACCCTCAATATTTAATATAGATTGGTTAGATATAGTATTTCCCATATCTGTACCATCTAACTCTACACCTTTATCCCAATCATAAGATGAGCTATAAGAAACACTTCCTGAAATAAAACTCAATGATGGAATTTTACTAAATGGCAATTTATAGGATGCTGAAAAGTTCTGATTATATTCATATGGATCACCTAGATTTTTAATACTATTCCAAACTGTATCGCGCCATTGTTCATATTCAGTAGGATACAGATCTTTATTTACAGCACCAACAGCCTCCTGAATATACGCCATAGTATTACTATTGAAAGTCATTGTCAACTGTTTAGTCAAATTCCAAGTTAATGAAAATTCCCTATCCCATACAAAGTTTTTACTAACAGATACAGGCATCTCAACATACACATCTGATAGGTTACGTGATTGTAACTCATAGTAATAACGCGATATATTATTATATATACCTATTGAAGTAGGTAAATAATTTAGCTCCCAATCTTTTATAAATTTCAGATCCTTTGATTTACTATTAATAAAACTAAATGGTTTTAATCCCTTAACATAGGGTGAATATGTATAATCTAAGCTACCACGGTAATCACTCTGATTCTCATATTCAGTTGTTGAATCTGAATTACTCTGCTTGCTAGATGAATAGCTAAATGTGAAGTTAGCAGGATCCCAAGGCATAGGATTCTTACTCTGAATATCAAATTTAAGCCCTGATACACTCAGATTCTTAGATACCGATGAGCTTATAGCATACTCCTTAATCGAATCACTAACAGCTTCACTAACGGCACTTTCTAAAGCATCCTCCAACAACACATCTTGATCTAATGGATTATATTTGGGTGTAATCTTTTCATTTGACACCGAGTAATAAACAGGAGCTTTAAGTTTAACCTTCTCAGGTAAGAAACGTCCCAAATCTGCTTGTACAGCTACATTATACTGTTCGGTGTTATCAGTAGCTCTTGATGATAGACTCTGATCCACAGCACCGAAACCATCAGTTTCGCGATATGCACTAACATTAAGCGTTGCTATATCACTCATTGCTAAATTAAGATTTCCCTTAGCAGCCCATCCGCCATCTTCGTTGAAATCAGTAACTTTCAGCTCATTAATCCAAACGACAGCATCCTTGACAGTACTAGAATTATTCCTAATACCTATTAACATTACACTGACATTACTAAGTGATGGATTACCCAGAATACTAATTTTATTATTAGGATAATTAGGATCATACATCGAGAAAATATCTGTTAGCGATACAACCCCAGCTAATCCACTAGCGGCTATGCGCTCACTCTTTAAGTTTACTAACTGATCTAATTCACAATCCAATTGATTAGATAATGGCCATACGATGTATTGATCTGTCGAATTATAATTGCTATAATTTCCTGCTGGCGTTATAGCTAATGGTATCTCATATTCATAATAATTACTCTTAACATCACTACCCATACGTATAAATACAGATAAGTCGCTATCAGCTAAATTGGTAACATCATCTATTAACGCCTCAGCATGAACAAACATTTGCAAACGCTTATATAGGCGTAAATCTATCTGCGAATTTTTATATACACCGCGAGCATCACCTGGATCAATATCAGTTAATGCTAAAGAGATTGACTGTTCATTTAATTGGGTCACTTGTGATTGACTAGAGTCAACAACACGAGTTACTCCTGGAGGTAGTATATAATTGACAGGCTCGCGACCAGCATTCTCCTCAATATTAACAACACTTACATCTAATGCGCCTGAAACAGTAGCATCTGATTTTGAATTCAAACTATAATCATAAGTACGCCATTCACCTCTAACTAATTCTAAAGTAGCGAAACGTATATGCGTATCATTCTTAAAACCTGTCATAAACATACGCATAAATCGTATTGATGAGAAGTCTGAGATTGAACCTACCACCTTTTCATACTGATCAACTGGAATTTTAAACTGATACCACTCCACTTCAGCATACTCACCATTACGCAATGACACCATTGACACCTGCTTATCAGTTATGTAGTTCTGACCAACTACAAAATCTTCTGGGCGCACTGATATATGATATTGGTAATATCGCTCATACTCATTCAGAGTATTATCCTGATTAATATCCTCGACATCAGGGACACTTCTTGATGATTGATACAGAGCATCACTAGCATAATTGGATGACAAAGAATTACCCTCTACCCCATTATATCTCTTATATCTCTCATGAATTGATAGTTGAGCTGCGTCATAATCATATCCTCGGTAGAAATGGTAATTATCACCAGCAGGGTCATTTAACACAGATAAATCATCAGCCTCCATAGTAGCAATAGTAGTAGGAGATAATTTAAGGCGCAAATCACTTATAAAATCAACGTATGAACTAAATGTTAACTCATCATCAGTATGCAAACCATTCAAACCGACATCCTGCTTAACCCTATCCTCATCAGAACTATCAAAAGCATAGGTCAGAGAATTTTGAGTTGACACTTTCCCCCAAACCGTTTCATACATATATGTATCATCTGAACTAACACCATTTTCATAACTTTTCATACCATCTTTAAGGATATCCTCACTAACCTCACCTAGGTTGAAATATAAATCACCACCATCATAATTAGGATTTTCTTCATCTAAGAATGGTGATAACATCCAGAAAGTGATATACTCAATATTAGATGTTTCAAAATTAGTATTATCCAATTTACGCATAATACCACCCCACCTATCCTCTGGGTTAAGCAGATTACCCTGATCATCAATATTATCACTATCTAAGTTATATGGACCACGTTCAGTTGGATAAAATGACAAGTTTAAAGTCTGAATTGTTGATGATTCACCATACGACAACTCCATATCAGGATACAACTCAGTGGTAGTGACTTGACGTATATATGGACTTGACTGCTGATCTAGGTCGTTTTTAATATATGATGGTGCTAAAGTCGAATTTTTATCAGTAAAGATATCATCAATATAATACCATGACAACAATGCTCGATTTTTGCCATAGTCTAAATTATTAGAGAGCGCAGATTCAGGGAACAACGCACTAGAACTAGTGTCATAGGGTGTTGCAGATAAGAACCATGAATATGGCGAACGTAAATCTATCCCCGTTTGCGTTGACTCAAAATCATCTAAATATGAGCTACCCTCAGATGAACCACTATCTTGTGTATGTGGTATTAACTGAGCA
>JAWXTT010000029.1:0-17699 GCA_044433325.1 Bacteroidales bacterium | reverse complement strand
TATGTGTTAAATGCTTGTGATATAATAAAGTGATAGTTGCCCTCCAGAGCATGACCATAGATACAAGCGTCGTCATAACCATGTTTTTCGAGCATCTGTTGTAACTCAACGGTAGCAACTGGTAAATCCTCAATATGGAAAGCTATATCCTCAATAAGAACCGTAGTACCAGGAGTACGTGTAGCACCCACTGATGGGAAAATACCTGAACGAATCTCCCAATATTTCGAGTACTCCTCTGGCTTATCAGTAAAGTAAGCTGGAACATACAGATTAAATGGAGCTAAAATCTCCTTAATCGCTGCAATATTATTCTCCAACTCCTCCTTGCTATCCCCTTTGGTTTCTGTTAACACCGCAGTTAACCCCTCACCCGTCGTATCATTTACTGATGTTAATGATTTTTTATCTAGTAGTTCAGCACTATGTACAGGACCCTTCTTCATAGCTACAACAGCCTCACAAGCCTCTTTCATATCACTGAAATATAGCATAGCACTAGCTGAATGTGGATAAGCATGACCAGTAGCCATAGTCAACTCTGAGATAAACGCCAAAGTACCCTCTGAACCCACCATCAAGTGAGCAATAATATCAAAAGGATCATTATACATTATGAATGGTAGGATATTCAATCCTGTAACATTCTTGATAGCATATTTATATTTAATGCGCTCAACAAGCGTTGCATCAGCCATCACGCTATCTCTAATATCCTCAATACCCTTAATAAAGTCGGGGTTATTCTTTTTAAATTCACTCTTGCTCACCTCTGAACCAGTATCTAATACCTGTCCATCAGCTAAGACAATACGTAAACTATTAAGGACTCTATCGCTATTAGCATGAATTCCGCAATTCATACCTGAGGCATTATTAACTACTATACCACCAACCATAGCAGCCTTTTTAGATGCAGGGTCAGGTGGGAAAATCTTACCAAATGGTTTAAGGATAGCGTTTACCCTCTCGCCGATGATACCTGGTTGCATTCTTATCTGCGAAGCATCACTTGACACTTCATAATCTTCCCAATTTTTACCTGCTACTATTAAGATAGAATCACTAATAGCCTGCCCTGATAAGCTAGTACCTGCTGCACGGAATGTAACAGGCAGATTCATCTTATTAGCCAACGCCATTAACTCTGACACCTCTTGCTCATTCTTTGAACGAATAACAATCTGTGGTATCATTCTATAAAACCCTGCATCGGTACCCCAAGCTAGTGTACGTAATTCATCAGTGTATATTCTATCTTTCTCTACTATTTTTTTCGCTTCGTTAAGATAAGCGACATATTGTTGATTCATAGTGTAATCCCCCTACGACAAGTCCGTGTTTTCTATTTTATTTATATAAATAATATTTTGCTGATTCAGCTTTGAATGCCTCAGCATCCTTATTCCAATAATCGATAATATCAGCTACCTTATGGTTTTCTGAGAAGCGAATTCTGATTTGATCGCTACCGCTAACCTTATCAAACATATTGAAACGTCCCTTATCAGCGTGGTCAAATGTTTTATGTTCAGGATACATTTCAGCTAATACCTCCATTACATAGAATTGTACTAATGATAAATTAGCTGCTTCTAGGTCTGTGATATATGCTTGTACACCTTGTAAATTTTCACCCTTACCAGTAGCGTAGAATGGCTTAACATGGATAGGACGGAACAGCATACCAGGAAGAGCTAAGTCATTTAATTTCTTACTGAAATCTTCAGCCTTAATCCACTCAGCAGCGAACATTTGGAATGGTAATGTATAACCTACACCAATAGACATATAACCTAGTTCACCTAAGATACCTGATACAGGATAATAGTATGAAGATTCAGGTTGTGGAATATGTGGTGATGGTAATACCCAAGGCATATTAGTTTCACCAAATGTCATATCGCGTTTCCAGCCCTCCATTGGGATAACTGATAATTCAACTTTAACGCTATCAGTTAACATCATCTCTTCATTAAGCATCACTGCTAATTCACCAGGAGTTAAACCATAAAGATAAGGGATAGCAAATTGGCTAACGAACGATATCCATTCAGGTTCAACCAAGTTACCCTCAACTTTATTACCACCTAGTGGGTTAGGACGGTCTAATACCATAAACTCTACACCATTTTCAGCACAAGCCTCCATAGCTACACCCATAGTACTGATGAAAGTAAATGAACGACAACCATTATCTTGAATATCATAGATAAGTACATCCACTCCCTCTAACATTTCAGGGGTTGGTTTACGTGTCTTACCATATACTGAGTAAACTGGTACACCAGTAGCTTCGTCAGTGAAATTATCAACATGATCTCCTGCATGAACATCACCACGCACGCCATGTTCAGGAGCATATAGAGCCACTAGCTCGACATTTTCTGCTTCATGAAGAATATCAATTGTTGATTTCAATGAATTATCAACCCCTGAAGGGTTAGTAATCAAACCAACTCTCTTACCCTCAAGAGCTTTGAAGTTATTATCTCTTAGAACCTCAATACCTGGCTTAGTAGCGGCTGTTGCTTTAGATTCGCTAGCACAATTACAACTACTAATAGTCAAGACTGATAAAACAGCCACTAATGACAAAACTAATTTTTTCATCTAATAAAATGTTTCTTTTTTTCTTATTTAAATTTAATAGAGAAGGGGTGTGTGATAAACCTGAAAGTTATCACCACCCTTTCATCTTTTTTATATTATCTGTTACTCCTTAATCTCTTCAGCTTTCTTTTTCACGCCGAAAGATGGGTCAACTTTAATAAATGCACAAACACCGATTGTTGTAACACAACATATCATTACCCAGTAGAAGAAGTGTTTGTAACCAATCATCTCCTCTAACCAACCAGCTGCCATACCAGGAATCATCATACCTAGAGCCATAAATGCTGTACAGATAGCGTAGTGAGCTGTTTTATGTTCACCCTCAGAGAAGTAAATCATATATAACATGTAAGCTGTGAAACCAAATCCATAACCGAATTGCTCAATAAAGATACAGATATTGATAGTTAATAAATCATCTGGTTGCATAACACTTAAGTAAACGAAAGTAGCACATGTCAATGAGATACTCCAAGCCATAGGCCATAACCATTTTTTCAAACCACCATTAGCAGCAGCAATACCACCAATAATACCACCTAAAGTTAAACCTATGATACCAACTGTACCATAAACGAAACCTACCTCACCAGTAGTTAAACCTAAACCACCTACATCACGTGGGTCTAATAGGAATGGGTTAATCAATTTCACTAATTGAGCTTCAGGGAAACGGTATAACAACATAAATGCGATTGCCACCCATACTTGTTTCTTTTGGAAGAAAGTACGGAAAGTTTCAAAGAACTCTTTAAATATATTCTTAGCAGATAAATTCTTAGAGCCATGGTCTGTTGCAGGCTTAGGCATCGCCTTAGTATGATATAGACATACACATAGGAAGAATATAGACATCACCACAAATACAATTAACCAAGCGAAAGGTATATTACCCGAAGTCGCGTTGAAACCAGCAGTAGTAGCATTAACTAACTTATGGTCAACTTGTATAATAAAGTATGCAGTTTTGTCCCAGTTCTCACTGTTAAACTCTAATCTATCACCCTGAATTACTGAGATACTAGCATCACCTTTGTTATGACCTACATTAAGAACATAAGGCTCAGCCGCATCAGGTTGTTCTGATAAACGAACACTAATTACAACAATATTGTTAATATATTGACCAGCCTCGACATCGCGTTTCTCGCCAAAAGTACCACTTACCCACTTTTCAAAAGAAGATTTTTCAGTAGCGGCAGCAGCAGTTGCAGCAGCAGTTTCAATAATTGTGAAACCATTACCCTCATTCATAGATTTTACTAAACCCTTAATAGAATCTACCTGAGCCGCAGTAACACCCTCAGCGACTTGTGTGCCAACTTGGATATTATCAGTACTATATTGGAAATAAGTATTACCTGTAACCTCTAGTGGAGTATTGAACTCAGGTATCGAAATTTCATTAGCAAAGGTAGGATCAGCCTCAACATTCAGTGAGATAGGCTCTAAACCTGAATTAGCCTCAACAGCACCAGCCAACATAACCAATAGACCTTGACCAGCAATAGTTGAAACACGGTAGAATGTACTTCTTATACCTACATACATAGATTGTTCATTCTCACTCAACGCTAACATATAATAACCATCAGCGGCTATATCATGTGTAGCAGAAACGAAACCTACCATCCAGAATACTGCCAATGTTAATTGGAAGAAGAATGGCGTAGGAATGGAGAATGCAATACCCGCAAAACCTATACCTACTAATAGTTGCATAGTAAGTACCCACCAACGTTTAGTTTTTAATAAGTCAACGAATGGGCTCCAGAATGGTTTGATTACCCAAGGAAGGTATAACCAACTAGTGTATAGAGCGATATCTGTATTAGAAATACCTAATCTCTTGTACATAATTACAGAGATTGTCATTACCGCAACATAAGGTAACCCTTGTGCGAAATATAAACTTGGGATCCACGCCCAAGGTGATTTTTTCTTTACATTACTCATGGTAAATATTAATATAAGTTGTTAATAGAAGCGTTAATAAAATAGTGTAATAGAATATCTTTATATTTATAACCATTAGCACCCATAACAGCAGCACCGATTTGACAAAGACCTACGCCATGTCCCCAACCTGCACCTGTTAAAATAAATTTTCCAGGAACGCCATCCTTCACATCCTCTTTATCAACTACGAAAGCTGAACTATAAAGGTGAGATGGTGATAAAGTACGTCTAATTTCAAGCTCCTTACCGATAATAAGAGTTTGCTTAGTACCTACAATCTTCATTCTATATAAACGTCCTGAAGTACCACGAGAAACTGGTTGCAAATCTATGATTGTACCGTAATCAACACCTGAACGCTCTTTGATTAACTTAGCAATCTCATCTTGAGTGTATTCAACTTTCCAACGATAGAAGTCAGTTGTTTCTTGATCATAATTATTTAGCACCTGTGATAAAATCTCTTTGTCAACTGTATTACAGAAAGCATCTGGAGATGTACGTATCCACTTATCTGACTCCTCTTCGATAGTTAAATCAGGAAATTCCATACAGTTAGCACCATCACGTCTAGCCTCAAGATATTCATAGTGTGTAGGTTCCCAGCAGTTCTCAAACTCCTCTAGAACACCACCACAACATTTTGAGAAACGTGCATCACACAACTCGCCATCATACATAACCACTTCACCCCAAGTAGCCTTGATTGCATCAGCAACCTCTTGAGTAGAAGCTCTAGTAATACCTTGATAACGTTGACAGTGGTCGTCAGCACAAACATCAAAGTTTACGTGATCCTCTCTATCATACCATTTTACTAACTCAGTATCTGTCAATTGTGTTGCACTATATTCAGCATTAGCAGCAGTAAGTTTTTTATTCTTTTCTATTTGCGCTAATAACCAACTACGTGAGATAACAGCGTGAGCTTTTAACAGTTCCAAAGACGCAGTTGCACTCATCTCAGATGAGATTACACTCAATAAGTAATCCTCAACCGAAAGGATATTAACAGCGTAAAGTTTAGCACTCTCCACAATTAAACGTAAAGCACCCTTAAAACTCTGGTTCTCTTTTCTCTCCCAATGGAAATTAACACCGATAGTTACATCAATCAATTCAAATGTGCCAGCATCCTCTTTTACAGGAGTGAAATCTATCTGCTGATAGATATTTCCATTCCATTTAATTTTGCCATCAACATATTCAGCAAATTGTTCACCCTTTACAATTTCACCATTGAATGAATAATCTTCATTCAGTATAAATTTAATGGTAGGTTCATTCATTATACCCACCTTAACTTGCGGTACACTCATGGTATTTATAAGCTTTTTAAAATTTCATCAGCCTCAGCGTCTGACATACATACTTCATCAAAAATAGTTTTCACATTATCAGCAGAGATTTTAACAAAATCCTCCTCAAGTGGAATAATAAATACACCACCCATATCCACTGATGCAGGGCTAATTAGTATCTTAGCATCACCTTCAGCATCGTAACATGATGGACGATGTTTCATACGAGGGAATACAACAATGTTCCATTCGCCACCATCAGCATACCAACATAATAGATTCAACATTGGCTCTTTCTCACCCTCAGGAGTATATAACTTAGCATATAATTCACTGAAGAGAGTTTCAGCATCCTCAACTGTACTAGATTTGATAATAATTAAAGGGTGTGATAAATCCTCAACCTTGTATAAAGTAGCACCACCAACACTCTTATAAGCTTTTAGTTTACCATTCTTCAGATCATCAGCAACAGTCATAAAACCTTTGTTACCTGCTTGGAAGTGCATATGGTCTGGAGCAGATGCGCCACATTTAGGACCATTATAGAATAGCGTAAACTTATCCAAATCCTTAGCTATTAACATCATATCACCTATTCTACCTTCGATAAGTTGGTCAATATGTTTATTAGCTGGAATTGTTAAGTGTTTAGGGAAAATCGGAAATGGATTTACTAATATTGTGTAATCATCACCCCAAGCGATACCCTCCTGAACGTCAGGACGATTCGCATCACAAAGGAAACATTTGCGCTCCTTTATTGTCTTTGGATCAACCTTAGCAGCTGATGAAGTAATACGTGCAGGATTAAACTGCACCTTAACTGTTGATTTACCTATTTTTAGCTCCTTTACCTTAACTGTACTTAATGCGTCATAGTTACCTTTAGCTGTATCCCATACTGCTAATTGACTATCTATTAAAGCTAAGACCTGTTCAGAACTTACTTTTCCCATAACTTGCTACCCCCTTTTATATTTATCTTTGTCGTATGTTATTAATGGGGAGCTTTTACACTCCCCTTAATTTTTTATTATTAATGATTATTTATTTTTAGCTACACGTGCTTGTAATTCCCAAGTACGGATTCTATCTTTATATAGATTGTGAGCATTTTGCTTAACGATATCTAAAGATGCATCTGAGTTATCATCCCAACGACGACAGTTGTAAACTACGTCATATACACGTCCGATTTGGTACTCACGAGAGAAGTTCAAACCTAGTGCATAATCTTCACCATAACTAGTGTTAGGAACTTTAACTTCACGTAATACAGGAGTGTAGAATGCACGTGGAGCACCAAGACCATTGATTCTAAGAGCATTATTACGACCATTTTCTGGTGTCCACTCTTTGTGGTCTATGATACCTGGGGCAATCATATTCATATCAAAGTCAGTCATCTTATAAGTACCAACTACCATAGCACAGTTTTGGTCATAGAAAGCTTTAACCATAGTAGTAAGTGTATTTTCGTCGCTATAAACATCATCACTATCTAATTGAACTGCGAATTTACCACATTTTGGGTGGTGAACACCTAAGTTCCAACATCCACCGATACCTAAATCGCCACGTTCTGGGATAATATGGATTAAACGTTCATCAGAAGCGAACTCTTGAATAGCTTCAGTAGTACCATCTGTTGAACCATTATCGATAATAATCAAGTTAAATTTGAAATCAGTTTTTTGGATTAAGACTGAATTGATAGCATCACGAACTGTTTTAACACGGTTACGAATAGGAATAATTACTGATGCTTCAAATTCAAAGTCACCTTTGTTAAACTCAATTTGTTTGAATTCTGGTTTCAAGTAACCACCGATAACTTTAAGGTGTTCTGTACATGCTGCTTCCATTTCGATTTGAACGCCACGGTTCTTAGGATCAACATAATCAAAGATTTTCTCACCACTCTTACGAGTATCCATTTCGATATCTGAGTATAAATATTCATTGATATGAACTAAATCAGCTTTTTGAGCGATTTTAAGACGGATATCATAAAGACCAGCTGCTTCATATTCAGCAGTAATAGCAGCAGCAGCAACTTTTAATGCAGCTGAATCAAATACTAATACTGAACCAAAGTTAAAATCATCACGAAGTGAACCGAATTGATAATCAATAACTGGAGCATTGCTACGTACTCCATCAACTACTTGGTAATGGTCAGCATAAATCATTCCTGCTTTTGAATCAGCAGCTAATTGCATCATACGTTCTAATGCGAACATACCGAATTCTAAAGTGTTATATTTAGTATATAGCATAGCATAATCAGCATCAGCCTTAGCAGCTATCTTTTTCATAGTATCGCTACTATTTAATGCACCAATTGCGATCTCTTCGCAACCATCTATCGAACCTTGAGCATCAGCTCCCTTTAATAAATAGATTTTGCCCTCTGTTCCTGTTTTTTTAAGACCTGCAACAGTAGCTTGAGCTTGTTCTTGACTAGCAAATGGAATAAAAAAATTGATACTTTTCATCTTCGTTTTTCTTTTAAGTTTATATTTATTGAATTTTATTTTCCTTGTAAAAAATTCATAATCTGTTTCATCAGAATATTTTTTTGTTTCTCTCCTTTTATAGTTTCAAATGGGAAACCAATAATGCAAGTTCTGTACTCGCCATTATCTGTTACTACCGCTGCAGGTATATTATTTTCACCATATCTCATAAATGTGTAACCTGTCTTATTATTAGCAGGGACTAAAGCATCTGGTGAATCTACTGCATAGATTTTATCATTTAGCTCATTACTGAACCTATATTCCTCACCATCCACTAATGGGTTAAATTTGGTTTGAACAGTATAAGCCATATCCTCAGCAGTTGCTTGATCAACACGCCATTTATACCCTAGCACCTTTTCAGCAAATTCCATATCTTCAAGAACAGCACTTTTCTTATCCCAGATATCTGAACCGACAAATGAGCCAGTCACTAAGATACTTCCACCATTACTACAGAATGCTTTTATTGCATTTTGCAATTCAGGAGTAAATGTTTTAAACTCGCTTGGGTATGAGTTAGTACCATTAGGCACCTCCTTTTGATTACCCATAATCAAATCTACTATGCTATATCTTCTTAGGTCAATAATATTATTCTCAACCGCTTTACGACTGGTTGAAACAAATGATAAGCCAGCTTTCATAATAGCTTTACCATGAAGAGATGGGAAATCAAATGTGTTACCTGCAATAACTTTATCTTCATAATTAGCACGACTTGCACCGAAACCTGCTGCATCATCATCCATCCAAGGTATATCGCGACGATACTCGAATTGAGATCCAATAAAGCTAATATCTTGTCCATCTGGCACACCATGATCTTTAGCATCATAGAATCCTGCTATTCCATCTGACTCAAACCAGTCTGGTGCAGAAACTCTAGTAAAGCCATTTATTACCATTACTACCCCTTTGCTCTCTTTAGCTACACCTAATGATAATATCTCTGATGGGAAACTTAATCCACCATCATTAACAGCTACTATCTTATAGCTACGAATCTTATTATCATCAACTGTTACTACATATTCGTTGTTAACTGTTTCAGCAATTTTTTTGAAACCTCCATCCTCAACTCTCTCATATATATAATATTTAGAGGCATCAGCATCCTCTGATAGGGTATCATGAGTATTTAGCCAAGACAATCTAAACTTATTATTGCTAGCCATAGGTTCAATAGCAAAGCTATTTACTGGTAATGGTTGTACCTGATATTTACGGCCATCGCGTTCTGCTAGGAATTGTAGCATACCTTTATAGATTGCACGACTTACATCAAATCTAAATCTTGGATCTAGACCAAACTTCATATCTGCAAAGTTTTGGTGTGATAGTAGTTCTAACAACATGGTAGGAACTTCAGGAGTTCTAGCCTCGAAATAGCTCTTATCCCACATACCACGTCTGGTCCACTCTGGATTATATTTAGCTCTAACATCGTTTACAATATTGGTCATTATATAATCGGTTAATTTTCTTGATTCCAATCTAGGTGTACCATCTTTATAGGTATTAAATTTATCAGTAAAATAGATACCTAATGTACCAATAATAGAATCATTGATAGTTGTACCTGCATCTGAGTGGAACGCAAAAGCTAAGTCAACAGGTATTCCCAAACCTGCTTTATCAGGAAGCACTGATGAACCACCTGCCATATAGTTTACCCATAAACCACGTGATTGATAATCATCCTTATAGTCATGAGTGTAATTCATTGGTGAATATACCGAGTCAGGAACACCTGCCCATTGTAACCAATATCTACCAGCTTCAGTAAAACGTGGATATTTACTTACTTGATATTTATAATCAAAGGCAAGGGTTGAATCCAATGCAGTTTCTTTAGTTACTCTACGAGCTATATTACCATAACCGCCACCTATTTTGACTGCATCAGCTGTGATTACGCTCTTCTTATCTTTTGAATAGTTTGATAATTCAACTACTGGATATTCTGTCAATCCCTTTTTGAATTGGAAATGACCTATATATATCCAAGTACCGCCACCCATCTTTTGGTTTACATATATCTTTTTAGTATCATCCTCTGAATTGATTGTATAAATTGCATCCTCAGCACTATTATCTAATGATTTATATGAGATATAAACTGCATATTTTCCATCCTCTGGAATTTTTGCATACCATTTAGCAGTTGAAACGGCATCCTCATTATTTATTGATTTTACCACACGGTATGTACCTTCACGGAATGGATTTTCACGTTCGGTATATTGTTTTTTAAAGTTAGCGAAACCTTCACTACCACTCTCCCATTTATAAACCTTATCCTTCTCAACATAGCGAGAACCGAATAGTCCTATACCTTTATCATTATCAACAATTACCTCATTAGTATTAACATCACGTTCACGAGGAGATATTACGGTAGCACCTGCATTCTCTAACATTGGCATAATGTAAGGGACAACGTAACTTTGTGTATAAAGGTCTTCAACTGTTTGGAAAATTCTGGCACGTTGCCACTCCCAACGGTTCAGGCTAGATTCAAAGTACCATCCGTGACTTTGCCACATTGCTATTATTTCACCTTGAAGTCCCTTTTCCACCATATCTTCCTTGTTGTAGGGTGTTATAAATGCTTCATCTTTCTTACGTTTCGGAGCTGAACCCTTCTTGATTAGATATGTTTCAATATCTATACCATCTACTGTTAATTCTACTTTGTATGAATCATAATCTTCACCTAAAGCCGATTTTATAGCACTCTTAACCTGCTCAATTGAACTTTCTGTTATTGGTAAATATGAATATGTTTCGTTGATATCTACATTAACAGTTTTTTTCGAGAATGTTACATCCTTAGCTTCAACAAAACCAATCCCCATATTGGATGGTATTGTTGACAATATAGCATTAGTCACGACTTCATTTAACTCTGCTTGCATAGTAGATTCAGCTTTAGCCGAAATTTGACTTTCGCATAAAATTAGCAATAATAGTATTATTATTTTTTTCATTGTTATGTAGTTTTAAAGATAATCCAACCTATATTTAAAGCTATTAGATTGCGACTTCCCTGTATTAAATCAAAAAAAACACCAGATTAATTATTAACAATTTTAAGTTAAAATTAATTCCTAATAGTATATAACCCACTGTATTATAAAACTCTAATTGACAAAGTTAACATAAAGATTCGATTTTGCATATAAAGATAGTTACGGTTTAGCCCAATTAACATATAATTAATATTTGGTTACACTTTTTCAGATTTAAGCGATTCCTGCGTATGGAATTTTATCAATCCAGGCATAGAATTTCTACTAATCTTAGCAACTTTCGCACCGAAATCCTCTGCAACTTTCAACAACACATCTGAATAAACATTAGCTATCGAACCTACAAATAATACTGGGTACTTTTTATAATCATATTGTGACAAATTTCTAACGAAGAATTGCATTATATCACGATACAAAAGTTTATATACATACTCATCATCAATATGTTCCGAAAGGAAAAAAGAGAAAGTACTCAAAGTCCTACTTGGCAAAGCATTAGAATAAACCGAGTCCATTATCTCGTCAGCGGTAATGTGAGATTCTTCAAAAAACTTTTCGGTCAGATATTTTGGTGCAAGTCCCTTCAAACAGTCACTGACAAAGTGACGACCTATATATGAGCCACTACCCTCATCACCTAATATGAAACCTAATGAACGTACATTCTGCACTATTTCACCATTATCATACAAACATGAGTTAGAACCAGTACCTAATATACATGCGATACCAGTATCATTTATCAACAATCCACGCGCGGCACCTAACAAGTCACTCTCAACCGTAGCTCGCGTTTTAAACTGAGCCACTAGAGAAGCCTCAACAATTTTTTTCTTCTCTTCGTTACCACAACCAGCACAATAGAAATGAATATGTTCAAAACGTTGTTTAAAGAAAGCGTCTGGTAATTCTAAACGAATACTATGACTAATCTCCCTTCTGCTTTGGAAATATGGGTTTATCCCCTCGGTAAACGCATGTTCTATTATATTAGCTCCTTCAACTATTGCCCATTCTGTCCTTGTCGAACTACTCTCTCCGATTATCTTCATATATTAATTTTAAGGATAATACTTTTAAAAATTTGAAACTATACAAAGTTAAAATAATTATCAAATAAACACAAATTAGAGAATAAAAAAGGGGATAACTAACAAGCATTTTTGTTAGCTACCCCCTATTTAGGTTATAAATATATCTAATATCTATTTTTTCACAATTACTTTAGATGATACAGTGCCTTTATCTGTAGTAATCTTTAAGATATAAACACCATCTTCCATATCAGAAACGACGATTTGAGTTCCATTAGCACTCTTAACCACTGAACCAGCAGGATTAATTAATTGTAACTTCAATATCTCGTCAGCAGCACTTACATCTATTACTGTAGTTGCCGTGATAGGATAAATACTTAAATCTGATATTACTGGAGCTGCTCCTACACCAGAAGTGCGATTAATCACCAAATTATCCAATTGGAAACTACCCTCCATAGTATATATCGCCTCAGTTTGCGCCAACTTCACATTAGTCAAATTATATGCAACCCCAGATTCTAGTGATGACAGTGTTATCTCAACATATTTCCATCCTAAGAAGTTAGTATTACATACCTTTTCATACTTAGTATCTGTACCAGCAGTAAAGCCTAAATATAATTCATGGTTATTTAAGTCACCATATACATATAAACCTACACAGTCACCATTGTCAATTTGTTTATAATCTCCGTTATAATCCCAAATAGCTGAACACTCTTTATAATTATCATACTCATATAGGAACATAGAAGAGTAAGTTCCGAACAGATATTTAGCTGAACTTCTTAAATATCTAAAATCACCTGTAACACCTATTGACTCATCTGTATTAGGTGTAAATAGTTGATCCGCCTCAAAATCCTCTAACACCTCCATTGAGCCATCCAATACACCTTGGTCTATAGCTGTAAAGTTAATAGTAACATCCTCACCCAATGGAATTCCATCAGTATCAGCTATAGTACTAGAAAGAACAACCTTATAGTCATCACCATCCTCTAAATCTGCCGAAAGAGTAACAGAAACGCTACCATACCCATTAGTTAACTTATTAGATGTAGTTGAACGTGAGTTAGTCGATTTTTGATTACCATTACTATCATATATCGTTACATTACTATTAATACCAACTGCATTTAAAGTCTTATCAAAACGGAATTCCAATGATGGAGTTCTTATATCCACAACTCCATCAACCGAAGGATATGACTGAATTAATTCCAATCTACTTCTATTGGCAGTTGTAAATGAGAATTCAATCGGGGATTGCATATTAGCAGCAGCATTATTGCTATCAGGATGCTTAACGTCAGTAGTTAACGTTACTGTATAAGTAACACTAGGATCAAATGAGATTAAAGGTGTAAATGTCACTGTACTATATGAGTTACTATACACTATATCCCCCTCTACTTCAGGAGATATTGAGAATGCTTTCTCAAAAGACTCTACATCCACATCATAATTAAAATCAAACACAATAGGCGTAACTGCGCTAACCTCTTCAGTTAAGTCAACATTAGGCGAATATGAGATAACCTCTAAAGATTCATCTCTAACCATAGTCATACCCACTTCACTATACACCACCTCATTAGCTACTACGGTAACATTGGTTTTATATGAATGATACTTGTCTTCAGAAACTTCCACTACATAATCACCAGGAGTCACATTTCTGAATACATAAACTCCATTGTACATATTATCCGTAGTTCTCATCTGAATAACATTACCATTTAAATCCTTTAATTCAACATAAGCACCATTAATAGGAGCTAACTTATCACGACCATAAGCAGTTGACGACCATGGCATAATCATCTCACGCAGATTATGGTCATCATAAACCACACCTGCCACATTACCAGTTACAAAACGATCTTCTGTATCAAAATATTCCATAGTAGCTCTAACAAAATGCCAAGCCTCTAACCACCAAAAATCATCATTCATTAATCGGTGTGCTTCGGGTCTATGCTCATGCATACCACCCTCAGATAACAAACCTACTGTATATAAATATCTAAGCACACCTAAACCAGATGTACCCCATTGAGGGTAAAAAGTCAAGTCACCTGAAACGTACGGAGTATCTCTAGTCCATACTGATACATCACTAGAGTGTAACGTTTCCCATAAAATATTACTAATAGTCACGTTACCCTCATATCTAGGCGTTCCAACAGCATCCTCCCTATACAACATAAGTGGATAATTAACTGATTCACCCGCATTGGAGTGAATAGAGAAGAACATATCAGCGCCGAAGTTATTAGCTTCAACGGCAATACCTGATAAACTTCTATCATCGTCAGTAGTATTGGTTACCCTTGATAGCATAGATTCACAATTCAGAGAATCTAAAATATAATACATATGTAATCCCTTATATAGATTACTTTTTGACTCCCAAAAACTAGCGGTATCACCACTTTCAAATGGGTAAATATGCTGGTGTCTGTCATCACTATCATAGCCACCATGTCCAGGATTAATATAAACCTTTATATCTTCCATCTTAATAGCCTCAGCTGAAACAGATGCCATTAAAATTAAAACCAATGTAATTAAAATCTTTTTCATATCAATTATCAGCTTATTCTATTACTTTAATATCAACTGAGAACAACTCACCCAAGTCTGTTGCATAAACCACAACACCAGCTTCGATAGAGCCTGAAGCCTCATGCGCTTTATCATCAGCAGCTGTTAAAGCAACCATTGACTTAGTATCCACATTCACAATATATAATCTACTCTCTAATAGCACATGACCATCATCCTTACATTTAGCTAGAATAATATAATCATCACCATACCATACAGGGAAATCACCTCTACCATAAGAAACTAAATTATCTCCATTCAAATCTGAGGTATAAACACCACTATAAGGTTCAACAAAAAGCAATCTATCACCACTAGGTGAAACAGACACCCAAACATAGCTATTAGCCTTTTCAACTGGTGAGATAGCAATACTCTTGCCTCCTTTAACTACCATAATCTTACCATTTTCTGTGTAAGCATATAAGTCAGTAGCACCATTTGACTTACTGTCAGTAAGTACAGTTGCACTCTTTGCACCCTTAGTCATTGTTACTCTTTCACGAGTAGAATTAACCACTACATCACTAGCTTTAGATGCCATATTATAAGCCTCAACTGTACGATATTGCAATCGACCTTTAAATTCAACAGACTTATAACATACATCAGATGTTCCATTCATAAAGAAAGGGGAGTCACCTGCACCAATCTTATCCGAGATAACCTCTGATTCACCAGTAGTCATATCCATCAGCATTAAACCAGTATAATCCTCTGATGTATATAGCAACTTACTACCATCCTCACTCAACACAGGGTGGTATGCACCCTGCTCCGCATCTATTCTTTTAGCATCACCAACGCTTAATCCCTTCGCAAACAAAGGAGCAGCAACCAATAACACTAAAGATAGAGCTAAACACTTTACATTCATATTATTTATTATTTAATTTCTATTAATATTCTAATTAATGAGCAATTATCACTTGACGTTGAGTAGCTCCAGCCATAGCATGAATCTTCAACACATAAGTACCATTTGCTATCTCGCTAACATTCAATATATTCCCAGGAACCTCAGCAACCTTAACACCATTAAGAGCAAACAGCTCCAATCCAATTAACGTAGTGCCAGCGTTAACAATCAGATACTCAGATGCAGGATTAGGATAGATAGTTAACGAGTCAATCTCTACTTTATCAATGCCGCCAGCACCAGCTAACTTAATCAATTCATCCACCTTAAATGAAGAACTAAGTCCCATTAAAGTATTCATTTGTTTCACACTAATACCACTAAATTTATAATTAGCACCTTCCTCTAATTCTGATAAATCAATAGTAATATATCTCCAATGCCAATAATCGAGTGTTGTAACTAAAATCTCCTTAACATCACTACCTGAAGTAAATACAGCATACACTTCATTGCATGACATATCACCATACAGATGAATACCCACCATATCATCAGTTGAAACGGTAACATCAGAAGCAGAGCTTAAATCATAGCTAACATCACCATCTTCACTATCAAAACTAGCTGCAAAGGTTAGAGCAGATGAGCCAAACAGTTCATTAGATGAATCCTTAGTTACAGAAGCTGTGCTATAACCAACCGAATTATCACTATTCACAGCAAATAGAGTATTATCCTCAAAACCCTCAATCTGCACAGCACCATCCTTAGCCTCACCAGCATCAACGGCTGTAAATTCAACTACCTGTTCACCACCACGAACAGGGATACCATCATAATCAGCAATCTCTGCTGAAAGAGTCATATAATATTTCTCGCCAGCAGTTAGCGACGAAGTCAATGGCATCTTATACCAACCATAAGCATCAGTACTACTATTGCATGAACAGCTACGCGATGTAAATGACTTATTATTTCCTTCGGCATCAGCAATTGTAGTCTTTTCATAAATACCTGTTGCATACATCGGAGAATCTGTATATAACATAGCAGTCACTCCCTTATAATGAATTTCATCTCCATCCTTAATAGATTGAGCTAATATATCCATATAATCCCTATCATCAGTTGTAAAGCTAAATTCAAAAGGAGCCTCCATACTTAAACCATCACCATGCGCCGCACCTGTTCCTAGCGTAACTGTATATTTAGTATTCTTTTGGTATGATTCATCAGCTATAAACTTCATACGATAGTTTGTATTTTCCCAAGTGAAAGTACCACCAATAGCAGGAGAGATAGAGAACGCCGCCTCAGTTTCAGCAGTTGCCATATCCCAGTTAAAATTAAATTCAATCTCAACATTACATTTAACAGACTCATCACCGTCACTCCATATAGGAGAGTAAGATAATACTTCAGGAGCTGTATCACGCACTAGGTTCATATAAATATCAGCATAATTAACCACATTAGGTTCAACGGTTATCGATGTTTCAGCTGGATGATACGTATCTTGACTAACTTTAATAGTATAATCCCCAGGCTCTACATATTTAAAGCAATAGAACCCATTAAACAATTCATCAGTCGTATATTCATCCACTAAAGCACCTGATTCATCATATAATTGCACTAAAGCACCACATACAGGGATTTGATAATCTTTGTCATACATAATATAAACTTCATCACGTTGAACTCTATCATTTAAGACTACACCACCAATATATCCATGCTCCTCA
>JAWXTT010000028.1:0-17787 GCA_044433325.1 Bacteroidales bacterium | reverse complement strand
AATTGAGCCTTGATTGTTGGCCATACTTCGATTTGTGCTGCATCTGAAAGTAGGTATTGGATAATTGTACCTCTCTTAGCTGCTTCTTCAATGCTGAATAGTGTTTCACCTGGAACCCATCCGTCAGCGATTGCTTTTTCCCATGATTTGCCACCTTCACGTTGACCAACGATTACGTTGAATCCGTTGTCACGTAGGTTAAGACTTTGACCAGGACCTTGAACTCCGTATCCGATAACTGCGATAGTTTCGTCTTTTAGTACTTCTCTTGCTTTTTCCAATGGAAATTCTTCGCGTGTTGCTACATTTTCTTCAACGCCGCCAAAATTCATTTTTGCCATAATTTCGATTTATTTAAAAGTTTACAAATTTACTATTTTTTTATCAGCTATTACTGTTAATTGTCTTTAATTTTATGCGTGAATTACACACCTTTTCACCTTTGTGCGTTATTTCACTCTTTATCTCATTTTCAAGGCTTTCATCGATGCTGATTGTTGCCTTATTACCGCATAGAATTTCATTCTGATATGTTATCTCAAATCTTTCAATTTGATGAGTATCATAAAAATCTAAATCCCACTGATTGAGTATAAACTCGATGTAGCGTGCGCTATTTACGTGGCGATTTATATCTATATCGGTGTAACGGAACTGGTAACTATTCTCACGTGTTATTTCTGTTAGATTGCCTAATCGTTTCTGTTTGTCTATTGGGCATGGACGTGCCGATATTAGTTGCTGTATTCCATCCATTACTGATATTGGAGCACTTTCACGTGTTACTTTATCTATTATTACCCAAATACTACGTGCGTAACCAATCGCTTCTCCGTGGTGATTGGAGATTAGGAAGTTACGCTCAGAGAAATGACGATTCACACTCTCAATCCATGTTGTTATGGTGTATTGTTCATAAACGTGTGGATAGCTTTTCATCTCAATTGCAAGTCTTGATAGTACCCAGCTTTGATTACTTTCATTCAACTTGGCAAAACCGAAGTTGTTACTTGTTGAGTGTGCTGTTGCTACCTCTATCAGTCGTGATGCTATCAGTGGGATTGGTAATTCCCCCTGTGCGTTACTCTCACCTGGCAATAATGTGAATTGTGATATATGTTCTCTAGCTTGGGTTGTCATCTCTTACAAGTTGTTGAAACGCTCCTCCTGTTCTTTGATGAATTGTGTCACTAATTCTGTTGATGATTTAGTGATGGCAATACGTCCACTACGAATGAATTGGGTAATGTTGTAATTTTTCAATTCATTGAATAGTGCTTCTGTCTCTTCAGTGTGACCTGTCTTTTCAACGATTGTGTAGTCTTGAGTTATCTCTAGGATACGTGCGTTGTGACGACGTATGATTTTCTCAAGTGTGTTACCATTTAATAGCTCGGCAGTTGGTACTTTATATAGTGCTATCTCTTGATAAACTATTTCGTCATCTGTAAAGTAGAAGGCGCGAAGTACGTCGATACGTTTCTCAATCTGTTTAACCAATTTAGCCATTGTGATAGCATCACTAAATGTTGTTATAGTGAATTTATGCACACCCTTTATTGAAGATGGTGAAACTGATAGTGTTTCGATATTTAGTTTACGTCGTGTAAAGATTACTGATATTTGGTTCAATAGACCTACACGATTCTCTGAGAATACGTTTATTGTAAATAATGTCTTTTCCATTGTTCTGACCTCCTCTTTACTTGTTGATTTCATATTTTTCAGTAGCTGATAACATTATGGTGTCAACAGCTGCTCCTGCTGGAGTCATAGGGAATATTAATCCGTTGGTTATTATACCTACGTTTAATATATATGCACCTTTATGCTCTACCATGCGTTTAATTGCTGCATCCAAATCTTCACGTTTTGTCACTAACTCGTTGGCTATGCCGTATGCTTGAGCTATTAGGTTGAAGTCTGGATTTACCATAGGAGTTTCAGAGTAGCGTTCACTATAGAATAGCTCTTGCCACTGGCGTACCATACCTAAGAAGTTATTGTTTAAGATTATTATCTTAACATCTACATTGTATTGTAATATTACGCCTAACTCTTGGATTGTCATCTGTATTCCACCATCACCTGTGAAGAAACAAACTGTACGCTCAGGTGCTCCCATCTTAGCTCCGATAGCTGCTGGTAGCCCAAATCCCATAGTCCCTAATCCCCCTGAGGTGATAACACTTTTAGGCATGGTATATTGGAAATATTTAGCACCGAACATTTGATTTTGACCTACGTCGGTTACAAGGACAGCTTTATTCTCGGTAGCTTCAGATACTTTAGCTACTACTTCGCCCATTGTTAGCTCCTCAGTTTTAGGATTTAACTCAAGGTTGATAACTTTCTTCTGTTCTACTTCAGCACAGATATCAAATGTTTTAAGCCATTCAGTATGTTCTTTCTTATTTAATTTAGGTAGTAATTGTGCTAGTACTGCTTTAGCATCACCATGGATTGTAGCTGTGGTTAATACATTCTTATCAAACTCAGACGAGTCAATATCTATATGTATCACCTTAGCTTGTTTAGCATATTTATTTAAATCACCCGTTACGCGATCATCAAAACGCATACCTATGGCAATCAATACATCACACTCATTAGTCTTGATATTAGGTGCAACATTACCGTGCATACCTAGCATACCTTTATATAGTGGGTGCTTAGTTGGTATTGTTGATAATCCTAATAATGTATTTACTACTGGGATATCAGATTTTTCTGCTACTGCTACTAACTCTTTCTCAGCTTCAGATATCATCACGCCGTGACCCGAGATTATCATTGGGCGTTCAGCGTTGTTTATTAGCTCTGCTACCTTGTCAAGTTCAGTTTCTTTGATTGCTGGGAATGGGTTGTAGCTACGTATATATTTACATTTTTCATATACCCAATCGACCATGCCTACCTGTGCATCCTTGGCAAAGTCTAAGACAACAGGTCCTGGGCGACCTGTTGTAGCTATGTGAAATGCACGTGATACAGCCCATGAAATAGCTCGTGGATCACGTATCTGATAGCTCCATTTAGTAACTGGTTGAGTAATACCTATTACATCAGTTTCTTGGAAAGCGTCACAACCTAATAATGCACTACCTACTTGTCCTGTGATTACTATCATAGGAGTACTATCCATCATAGCATCAGAAATACCAGTTATTGCATTTGTTGCTGCTGGTCCAGATGTTACTATTACTACACCTGGTTTGTTAGATACACGTGCATAGCCTTGTGCAGCGTGTGTTGCTCCCTGTTCATGACGAACTAGGATATGTTTAAGTTCCTGTTTGTAGTCGTATAATCTATCGAAAACAGGTATAATTGCTCCGCCAGGATAACCAAAAACTGTATCAACACCTTCAGCTATAAGGGATTTAATTAGGGCATCAGCTCCTGTAATTTGATTACTCATAATTATTTGGTTTTAATGTATTCAATAATAGGTTTACTCTCTTACTCCACCTTTGTCAGCTGAAGTAACCATTGAGGCGTATGCTTTTAATGCTTTTGAAATTACACGATTACGGTTAAGTGGAGTAAATGCTTCTGCTCCACGCTTTAACTCTTCAGCGCGACGTTCAGCTAGCACCTCATCACTAACCTCAACGACTAGGCTACGTTCAGGGATATTGATACTTATCATATCACCAGTGCGAACTAAACCTATTGTACCACCAGCAGCAGCTTCAGGGGAGATATGTCCTATGGATAATCCCGAAGTGCCTCCTGAGAAGCGACCATCTGTAATTAATGCACACTCTTTGCCTAAGTGTTTAGATTTGATATATGATGTAGGGTAAAGCATCTCCTGCATACCTGGACCACCCTTAGGTCCTTCATATACAATTACTACTACGTCACCTGCGACTACCTCGTCACGAAGGATTGCATCCACTGCATCATCCTGTGATTGGTAAACCTTGGCAGGACCACGGAAGTTAAAGATACTCTTGTCAACACCAGCAGTTTTTACGACACTGCCATGAGTAGCGATATTTCCTGAAAGTACAGCTAATCCGCCATCCTTAACATATGCATTCTCAAAATCACGGATACAACCAGTTGCGCGATTGCTATCTAGTTCTTTATAATAATTCTCTTGTGAGCCTAATACTAAGTTCTTTTCATTACATGGTGCGCTTTTCCATAGCTTTTCTGCCTCTGCGCAGAACTCTGCGCCCTCTATTGCATATTTACTTATAGCCTCAGCTAGAGTGTTACCATCAACACGTTTAACGCTAGTGTCAATTAACCCTTCATTAGCTAGAATACTCATAATAGAAAGAATACCACCTGCACGGTTAACATCTTGGATATGGTAGCTAGAGTTTGGAGCTACTTTACATAAAACTGGGGTTTTACGTGAAAGTGCATCGATATCATCCATAGTGAAATTAACGCCTGCCTCATTAGCTATCGCTAATAGGTGAAGAACTGTGTTTGTGCTACCTCCCATTGTTATATCTAGTGTCATGGCGTTAAGCATTGCCTCACGTGTGGCTATGCTTAGTGGTAATACGCTAGTGTCTTCATTTTGGTAATATGCTTCACAATTCTTAATGATTAGTGATGCAGCCTGCGTGAAAAGCTCCTTGCGATTAGCGTGAGTAGCAACTATTGTTCCATTGCCTGGTAGTGCTAGACCTATTGCCTCGTTAAGACAATTCATAGAGTTAGCAGTGAACATACCTGAACATGAGCCACATGTTGGACATGCTTTACGTTCAAGTTTGCTAATGTAATCATCATTTACGCTATCATCAGCAGCGTCAATCATTACATCTATCAAGTCTAATGCGCGTTCATCCAGTTTACCTGCCTCCATAGGACCACCTGAAACAAAGACAGTAGGGATATTTAATCGCATAGATGCCATTAACATCCCAGGGGTAATCTTATCACAGTTACTGATACATACCATTGCATCTGCACAATGAGCATTCACCATATATTCAATGCTATCAGCTATCAAGTCACGTGAAGGTAGTGAGTACAACATACCATCATGACCCATAGCTATACCATCATCAATAGCTATTGTGTTAAACTCAGCAGCAAAGCAACCCTGTTTTTCTATTTCATTTTTGACATATTGACCTATCTCATGTAGGTGAGTATGTCCAGGAACAAATTGTGTAAATGAATTTACAACCGCTATAATAGGACGACCTATCTGCTCCTCTTTCATTCCATTAGCTCGCCATAGTGAACGGGCTCCTGCCATACGGCGACCTTGTGTTGATTTTGCACTACGTAATGGTATGCTCATAATATCTTCTTTTTAAATAAATAAAACCTTTCCTAATCCATATAATATGGAGGAAAGGCTTTTATATTAATAAAATCTGTTTTTTCTAAATCTTATAGACATCACACGACCTCTCCTCTTTCAGTTAAAAGAGTGTTACACATAAACAGACGACTAATGCAGTTGCTGTTAAAAGTGAATTTGATCTATCTAGTTTATTCATCCTGCTTGCTTTTGATGTGCAAAGTTAATAATTTTATTACTAAATATGCAAATTATTACCTTTTAATTTCAGGTGAGTAATAAAATCTGACTTTTAGCTTATTAGCTACTATTTATATTGGTTATAATTGTTGTTTTTTTGTGATTTGCGTTTAGCTTATTTTATCAAATTGATATATTGTGTTATATTTGCAATGCTTACTTAGTTATTTTGAGGAGTACACAATGAGAATCGCAGGCATAGATTGCTATAAATATATAATATTATCGACGTTACTAGTGCTATTGGCAGCTTGTAGCTCTACTAAGCATGTGCCTCAGGGAGAGTATTTAGTGGATGAAGTGCTGATTAATATTGATAATAATAGGACAGTAAAATCTTCTGAATTAATTAAATATCTACGTCAACGTGAAAACCATAAAGTATTTTGGGATATCAAGTTACAATTAGCTGTTTATAATATTTCAGGGCGCGATACTAGTAGTGGTTTTAATAGATGGATTCAAGGTTTAGGTGCAGCACCTGAGATTTATGATCAATCATTAGCTGAAGCCTCTGTATCTCAGTTGCAAAAGGTTTTAGTCAATAAAGGGTTTATGGATGCTGAGGTTAGCTATGACACTATTCATGATGAAAAGAAACGTAAATTAAAGGTTAAGTATAATATTACAACTAACACCCCACATCAGATTAAATCCATCTCGTATGAAATAGATAATGACTCGTTACGTAAGCTAATTATGGCTGAGTCTGATAAATTCGTTGTGCAGCCTAATGATTTATTTGATCGCAATAAGTTAGAGGAGGAGCGAAAACAGATAACTCTTAACTTGCAAGATAAGGGCTATTATGCTTTTAATAAAGACTATATAGTTTTTTTAGCTGATACCACTGAAAATTCTAATGAAGTAGATTTAACGTTAAGAGTTTTACCTCCTGTTAATTCGTCCAAAATACCAAATTATAATAAGCATGAGGAGTTTTACTATAGAGATGTAATATTTGTGACCAACTATAATCATCTAGGTGGTGTGCAGGATAATAGTTTCTCAGCTCAAGATACTATTACTTATGATGATTATAAAATCCTCTATGACGATGATAGGTATATATCTGAAAAGGTGTTAACCGAAAACTGTTATTTTGCTCCAAATAAGAGGTATAATACATCAGATATAAGTAAAACCTATCAAGCGTATGGGAGGTTAGGTATTATAAAATATATCAATATTAATCTGATACATGTTGAAGGTGACGATGGCAAAAGGTATATTGATGCTTATATATTGCTAACTAAAGGGAAACCTCACACAGTGACATTGTCATTAGATGGGACTAACTCTGAGGGGGACTTAGGCTTTGGAGTAGGAGCAACATACCAAAATAGAAATATTGGTCGTGGTGGAGAGGTGTTAACTACTGAGTTTCTAGCCTCATATCAGAACCTGTCAGGGGATTTAGGTGGTTTCATAAATAATAATTATAGTGAGTATAGTGGAGAAGTAGGCGTACTATTCCCTAAATTTAAAGCACCACTGTTAAGTGAATCATTTAAACGTAAGATTAATGCATCAACACAATTGACCACTGCAATCAGTTATCAACAACGCCCAGAATATACACGTATTATAGCAGGTGCAGGATGGGAATATATCTGGAGTAATAGAGATAATACACAACGTCAAATTTTTGATTTGATAGATGTCAGTTATATCTATCTGCCAGAAACCACTGATGATTTCTTGGATGATATTACCAATCCATTACTGTTGTATTCATATGAAGACCACTTTATTATGAAGATGGGATATACATTCTATAAGACTAATAAACGTAGTTCGACACAGTTTAATCCTATTTATCAAGATCGTATCTATACTATTAGGGCAGCTATTGAAACTGCTGGTAATCTGCTGTATGGTATATCTAATATGGTGGGGCAGGAGCGAGATAATGGAGTGTATAAGATATTCGGTATTAATTATGCTCAATATGTTAAGTTTGATTCAGATTTTACCTATGCTTATAAGTTTAATCCACGTAATATGTTAGCCTTTAGAGCAGGTGCAGGTGTCGCTATTCCTTATGCAAATTCCTCGATACTGCCATTTGAGAAGCGATTCTATGGAGGTGGCGCAAATGGTGTTAGGGGTTGGAATGTACGGACACTAGGTCCTGGTAGTTATAATAGTGTTAATTCGGTAGATTATTTTATCTATCAATGTGGTGATATACGTTTTGATGCTAGTATGGAGTATAGGGCTAAGTTATTTTGGGTATTGGAGTTAGGTGCGTTTATTGATGCAGGTAATATATGGACAATTCGTGACTATGAAGATCAAGCAGGTGGTGTATTTACGTTAAGTAGTTTCTATAAGGAGATAGCCTTAGCATATGGATTAGGATTGCGTATGGACTTTACATTCTTCTTATTACGTTTTGACTTAGGTATTAAAGCATATAACCCAGCTGAGAACGAAATTAAGTGGCCAATATTCAACCCTAACTTTAGTCGCGATGCAACATTTCACTTCTCGGTAGGTTATCCCTTTTAATAAAATAATAGTATGAAAAAGTTAGCAATTTTTGATTTAGATGGTACGTTATGTAGTACACTTGAGGATATTTGTAATGCTGCAAACTATGCGCTGCGTACAAATGGATTTCCAGAACATAAGTTATTAATGTATTCATTCTTTATAGGTAATGGAGCAGGTAAATTAATGTTGCGTATCTTGCCAGAAGGGCATCAGAATGAGAGTAATGTTCAGCAGTTGCGTAAAGATTTCGTTGAGTATTATGATAAACATTGTATGGAACATACCTTTGCCTATGATGGGGTAGTGCAGTTGTTAGAGGAATTGTCAGCTATGGGTGTAAAGCTAGCAGTTGCCTCCAATAAATATCAAGAGGCTGTTGAAAAAATGATATTAGCTATGTTTCCTAATATAAAATTCGATGTAATATTAGGTAACAAAGTAGGATATCCATTAAAACCAGATCCATCAATACTATTTAATGTAATTGAGCAGATAGATATACCTAAAAAAGATACTATATATATAGGTGATTCAGGTGTTGATATGGAAGCAGCCAATAGAGCCGCCATAGACTCGATAGGAGTAACATGGGGTTATCGACAACGTAACGAGTTGATACTTAACCGAGCAACTTATATTGTTGATAGTGTATCACAAATTAAGGATATAATCCTAGCTACTGACTCAGAGCGTGTAGCTTTGATGTATTAATTCCATTCTATAAAATTCTATAAAATTTATAGTCTTTAGTTAGGTGCTATCTCATCTTTTTAATTTACCTTTGCACTCGTAAAAAAGAAAAAACAGGTATATTTTAATTTAAAAAAGAGTTCAGTTGGCTTGGTAAACTAACTGGTATTTAGTTTCTTATGGAATGGATTAAGGATTTATTATTTAACCCAGATTCAGTAGCCCATATCGTATTAACGTATGCAATAGTAATTGCGTTAGGAGTACTTTTGGGTAAAATCAAGATTTTTGGGGTGTCACTAGGTGTGACGTTTGTGTTATTTATCGGAATTGTATTGTCGCATTTCGGAATTTCAGTAAATGGCGAAGTTCTGCACTTTATGCGAGAGTTTGGTTTAATTTTATTTATCTTCTCGATTGGTCTGCAAGTAGGACCAGGTTTCTTCTCATCATTTAAGGAGGGTGGGATGACACTGAATGGGTTAGCAATTCTGATTATTACACTTAATATTGCTATTGCGTTAGGTATCTACTTTGGTATAGGTGGAATTAGTGCAACAGACTTAGTAGGTGTGCTTTCAGGAGCTATTACTAATACACCAGGATTGGGTGCTGCACAGCAAACACTTCTTGAAGTAAGCCCTAATTCAGGTGAAGCAGTTAAATCAATGTCAATGGGTTACGCTGCTGCTTATCCATTAGGGGTTATTGGTATTATTATATCAATGATAATAGTAAAAGCAATCTTCCGTATAAACCTAGACAAAGAGACAGAGCAGATTGAGGCAGATAATGAGCAGAGTCAACTAAAACCACATATCGTTACATATAAGGTAGAGAACGAGCTTATCAGTGGCAAATCTCTATTTGAGATAAATAAGATTATAGATAGAAACTTTGTAATCTCACGTGTGCAAAAAGCGGGTACTAACGAAATTATTATCCCTAACTCGCAAACCACTATCGAGAAAGATGACTTACTATTAGTAGTGCTTTCAGCTCAGGATGAAACTATCCTAGCATCAATCATCGGTCACGTTATAGAAATGGACTGGGATATTAATGCAGGACCAGTAGTTTCACGCCGTATTGTGGTAACTAAGAGTGAGTATAATGGCCGTAAGATAGGTTCGCTACGTCTGCGTATGGGTTACAAACTTAATGCTACACGTGTTAATCGTGCAGGTGTTGATCTATTAGCTTCGCCAAACTTGATGTTACAGTTAGGTGACCGCATTACAGTAGTTGGTAATATAGATGATATTAACCGCCTAGCTACTAAGATGGGTAACTCTATCAAGCGTCTTAATGAGCCAAATATGGTAACCCTATTTATAGGTATCTTCCTAGGTATAATAGTAGGTTCAATTCCTATTGCATTCCCAGGAATATCAGTGCCAATGAAATTAGGTTTGGCCGGTGGACCATTAGTTGTTGCAATCCTAATTAGTCGTTTTGGCTATAAGATGAAACTAGTAACTTACACATCTACATCAGCCAGTTTGTTATTGCGTGAGATAGGTATATGTTTCTTCTTAGCATCAGTAGGTATAGCCTCAGGGGAGAAATTTGCTGAAACCGTCTTTAATAGTGAAGGTCTATTATGGGTACTTTATGGTGTAATTATTACAGTAGTTCCACTGTTGATAGTAGGATTTATAGCACGTAAGGTATATAAGTTTAATTACTACTCAATAATGGGTCTTATGTCAGGAGCATGTACCGACCCTCCAGCATTAGCTTATGCAAATAAAGTAGCTAATAACGATGCACCAGCCGTGTCATACTCAACAGTATATCCGCTGACAATGTTCCTAAGGGTTATATCAGCACAGTTACTGATACTAATTCTATCATAGGTGAAATTCTTGATAAAAATAAAATAAGCTGCATGTCACATCGATGTGTAGCTTATTTTTTGTACTTTTGGGGGATATCTAATTTTTTTTGAAAATGAAAACAATTATTAATTTATTCCAAGCTCTATTAGTTCTGTTAGTGTTAAATTCATGTGATAGTGGTCAGCAGTATCGTATCATGACCTACAACGTTAAGTGTGCTAGAGGTATGGATAACGTGCTAGATTATGACCGTACAGCTAAGGTGATAGCGGATATTAACCCAGATATTGTAGCATTACAAGAGTTGGATAGTATGACTACAAGGAGCGGAGAGACCATTACAGGCGAGGAGTTAGCTGATAGAGTAGGTATGCATTTCACCTTTGCCAAAGCTATCGACTTCGGTGGAGGTGGCTATGGAGTAGGGGTATTCTCTAAGGAGCAACCAATCAGAAACGAGAAGTTCCCACTACCAGGAGGTGACGAACCTAGAGTCTTGCTACTATTAGAGTTTGAAAGATATTTCCTGCTGGCAACACATTTTTCACTACATCAGCAGGATAGAGTAGAATCAGTAAATACTATCTTGGAACTATTAGCAATCCTAAAAGATAAACCAACCATACTATGCGGCGACCTAAATGCAGAACCCGATAACGAGATAATAGCACAGTTAAACACACAGTGCAAACTACTAAGTGACACAACAATAAACACCTTCCCAGCCGACACCCCCAACAGAGTCCTAGATTACATATACGGCTATAACGCCAACATCCCAAAAACCAACTTCACCCTACACAATAGCGTAGTAGTGGATGAACCCCTAGCATCCGACCACCGCCCCGTATATATTGACGTGAAATTCTAATTCACCTTTGATATATCGATTAAAAATTATATATTTGCAATATTAATCAATAAATAATATGCCTATTGGTAGATGAAAAAAGAAAATAATATTAGCATAAATTTGGCAGGGAGCCACTATTTTTGCTAGAGACATATAGGAAGCGTTAGCTTTAATTCTTGTATTCTGAAACTTAGACAATTTCAAAAAACAATCAAGAATAAGGTGTGAACGCTCACGATTATATCGTGGGCTTTACTCATTTATTTGATTGTTTAGGTAGTCTAAGACCTCAGAATGCAGATAAGGGTATTGTCCCACGTTTTTTTATATCAAAAAGTCAACCAACGAAATCAACCAGAATTTAGGGGCAAGATTCAATAAATCAATATTAAATCATGAAAAAGAGATTCCTATTTCTGTTGCTAATAATACAGCTAGCACAACCCTTAACCATTCTAGCAGATACAATCACCATTAACTATATCACATACGAAACCAACGACACCGACATGACAGCCAGTATTACAGGCTACACAGGAGATAAGGAGATTAATGAGCTTGTTTTACCAAACACCGTATCTTGGCTAGGTAGTGAATACACTATTACATCTATTGCTTCATATTCATATATGTCAAATGGAGTGTTTTATAAATGTACTAATCTTACTTCAGTAACTCTACCTGATGGTTTGACTGAAATTGGAGGTTGTGCTTTCTATGAGTGTTCCTCATTAAAATCAATAGATTTACCAGATGGATTAACGGAGATTGGGAATTATGCTTTCAGTTTTTGTTTATCCTTAACATCTATATATCTTCCTAGGGGGTTAACCATGATTGGTAATTATGCTTTCTACTATTGTAGTAAGTTAGCAACTGTACAATTTAATGTATTCGTTGCTATCGGTATAGAGGCTTTCTATAATTGTCCCGGGGTAACAACTAGCACTATTGAGGGAGATGGTTATATTTTTCAAGCTGTTAATAATATGGCTACAATTACAGGCTATCAAAGTACACCATTTGGTGAATACACTATACCCTCTACTATTACAGTAAATAATACTGAATATTATGTTACATCAATATATAAAGAGGTGTTTCAAGATTGCACATATATAACATCGCTAATTCTACCTGAATATTTAAGGTATATCGATAACAAAGCGTTCTATGGTTGTTCCTCGCTGACCTCCATAAATTTATCTGAAAGCATAACAGCAATTGGGAATTATGCATTCCGTTACTGCTCTAAACTAACTGATATAAAGGTGAATTGGAAAACTCCATTAACAGTTACTTCTTCGTATGTTTTCACAACATACTCATCTGCTATATTGTCGGTGCCTGTGGGGACGTTGGAGGCTTATAAGGCGGATTCTTTCTGGGGACAATTCTATAATATTATTGAGGATAATAGCTTAGTAGTCGAGAAGATAGAAGAGGATGATATTATTAATATATATACTGCAAATGGCACAGTAATAATTAGTGGTGCTGAGGATGGCATAGCTGTTAAGGTTTATGACCTAAATGGTACTAATGTGGCTAATGGCGTGGTCTTTGGTGGTGCTGCACAAGTAGAATAACCAACCGCTAGCGGTATCTATATAGTTACTGTCGCTAACCAAAGCTACAAAGTAGTAAGATAAGCTAAAGGTTGCAATTTAATTGCTTCAGCCATATAGTTTCCATCAAAGTAAACGCGGCAAAACGACAAAAGAGGGCGCACGAAGTCCCTCTTTTGTCGTTCTTTGGGAGTGCAGGCTCTGCACGGCGCACGAAGTCCCTCTTTTGTCGTTCATTGCGTGTGGATGCTATCCACCTCCTAGAACCATTTTATTCTTTTGAAGATGAAGAATGCTAGGGCTGATAGGGATAGTGATAGGGCTACTATGGCTATAAATGATGGTTGCCAATCGCTTATATACACATCCACATTCATACCATAGAAACTAGCTATTAGGGTAGGCACCATAAGGATAATAGATACGCTAGTCATGCGTTTCATTATCGTATTCACATTATTAGAGATAATAGAAGCAAAGGCATCCATTGTACCTGTTAGGATATCGCTATAAATGTTCACCGTGTTTAGGGCTTGGCGTAGTTCAATAATAACGTCATCCATCAGGTCTTCATCAATAGTAATTTCGCTATGGAACAGAGTGCGTAAGCGACCAATTGTAGCCTCGTTACCACGAATCGAGGTTGTGAAATAAACCAAAGTCTTTTGTAGTCGCATCAGACGTAGTAAGTCCTCGTTTTTGATGCTTCGTTCCAGTTCACGTTCAGCAGTACGCACCTCGTTATTGATTACCTTTAGATACTTCAAGAACCAAACGGCAGATGAATATATCAATCTCATTATCAAATCTAACTTATTATCAATAGTTAACCCCTTACGACGCGTATAGTCAATAAAGTCCGCCACAATCTCAGTATTGCGATAACAAACTGATACAATTATATTTCCATTAGTAATAATACCCATAGGGATAGTAATAAATGGGATATCATCATTGGGTTGTTGTACAGGGATACGTATAATGGTTAATAGCCAATCTCCCTCCGTTTCAGTACGTGGGCGTTCATCAATATCAGCAATGTCATTAAGAAATTCTTCAGGAACATTCAACTCCTCGGTTAGGAATCTGAAGTCATCAGCCGTAGGTGATTCTACGTTCACCCAGCAATTAGGTTTCCAGCTTTCTATTTCTGAAAATCCGCTCTCACAGAAAAGGAATCTTTTCATATATTTACCTCCTACATAATACATAGTGTATAAAGGGGTGGTAAATTTACTCCTCTACACTATAGTTAAAACTCTATAATATTCTCGCGGCACGGAATCGTCCATAATCTTTATGATTTTTTTTATTCGAGGGCAAAGGTAACCATTAAATTTTAATACCAGCTATAAATAGATGTAAAAAAAAGGCGTTTTTTAATCGAATATGTAACGATTGTGTAATTAATTCAGTATAAGTGTGTATCTTTGCACAGATGGGAAGAATTATCTCTATTGATTATGGTCGCAAGCGCACAGGCTTAGCAGTAACTGATACTATGCAGATAGTGGCAACTGGGTTGAAAACTATACCTACACATACCTTGATGGACTTTTTAAAGAGTTATATCAAAGATAATGTTGTGGATATGGTGATTATTGGGTTGCCTAAACAGATGAATTATACTCCATCTGAGAGTATGAAATATATTACTTCATTTGTAAATAGATTGCGCAAAGAGATACCTGAACTGAAGATTGAGATGTATGATGAACGTTTCACCTCAAAGATAGCACAGAAAGCATTGATAATGGGTGGTGCTAAACGTTCGCAACGTCAGAATAAGGAGATTATAGATGAGATGTCAGCTGTAATAATCCTAAATGATTATTTAGAAAGTAATAAAAATATATATTAAGAATGGTATTACCAGTATGTTTATACGGGCATCCCGTATTAAGAGATGTTGCAGAGGATATTACACCTGACTATCCTAAGTTGGCTGAGATTATTAGTAATATGTGGGACACTATGTACGATTCTGAGGGGATTGGGATTGCTGCTCCGCAGGTTGGTATTAGTGCGCCAATATTGGTGATAGATGTGGATGTGATGAAAGATAGTTTCCCAGAATTAGCAGGCGTTAAGCTAACGATGATAAATCCAATAGTTGAGGTCGTTGAGGATGGTGAAGTAAAATCTCGCGAGGAGGGTTGCCTGAGTCTGCCTGGTATTCATGAGAGTGTGACACGCACCGAGAAGGTTAAGGTTGAGTGGGTCGATGAGAATTTCACTCCACAATCAGCTGAATTCAGCGGTTACCTAGCGCGTGTAATTCAGCATGAGAATGACCACCTGCAAGGGATGGTATTTATAGATCATATCTCACCAATACGTAAGCAGTTAATTCGCTCAAAACTAAAAAATATAGTTGATGGTAAGGTGCGTTGTAGTTATCGTACCCGTTCAGCAAGCTTAAAACGATAATAATATAAGTTAACAATATAAAAATAACGAACAATGAAACAAACAAATTACATGTTAGCACTATTAGTTAGTGCATTCGCTCTCTTTGCATCTAGCTGTGAGGAGACTACTCCTGAGGTCTTAGATAAAGCAGCAGTTGGCTCTATAACTATGACTAAAACGTCACCAATTGCTACTGGTGCGCCAGTTACATTTACTATGCCTATAACAACTAATGATGTTACTTACGCTATTGATGAAGCACTTTGGTATCCAAGTGAAACATCAGTTGGTTATCCCGAGGAGATTATCAATAACGCAACAACATTTACATACGCATGGAGTACTAGTGGTAGTTATAAAGTAACAGGTAAATATTCTTATAGTTTTGGTGTTGAGTCTTTCTCAAAGAGTACATCGATAGATATTGAGGTTAAACAGTCACATATCGGGAATTCATTTTTAGGTGCAACTAGAAGTGAGGTTGCTACAGATAATACAGGTCTAGTAGAGTATAGTGATAACATTGTGTATAATGTTTCTAATAATGTTACATATTTCTTTACGTTCGCGGATGATATCTTAGATTGTGGACAAACTCTTGAATATAAGACTCCTGCTTTTACATCTGCTGCTTCTTATGCTGCTTATTCATACTTAATTTATGAATATAATAACAATGCACAGAATAAGTTAGATGCTGAATCTATCGTATATAGTGTAATTTATGCTAGTGGTTATACTCCTACTGCTGAGGTCGCGGCGGCTGTTGCTAAATTTATAGCTGGCGAATCTCTTACAGGAACAGATGAGGCTACGACCATTGGTACAGCTGTTGTAAATGCTGAGATTGTTAGTTTATGTATGACAGCTGACATTATAGATGATAGCTCAGTGTCACATACAATATATGTTTCAATTAAGGATGCTGGTGTCTCTAAATTTATGGTAACGACTAAGACTATCAATAAATAATAGATAAATAGATGGCAGACGATAAGAAAGTAATTTTCTCGATGGTTGGGGTTAGTAAGATAATCCCACCTCAAAGACAGATTTTGAAGAATATTTATCTTTCATTCTTCTATGGTGCTAAGATTGGTATCATAGGTCTGAATGGATCAGGTAAATCAACACTATTAAAGATTATAGCAGGCTTAGATAAATCATATCAGGGCGATGTGGTTTTCTCACCAGGATATTCAGTAGGTTATCTTGAACAAGATCCAAAGTTGGATAATGACAAAACAGTTAAAGATATAGTACAAGAGGGAGTGCAACCAGTTTTGGACTTATTAGCTGAATTTGACAAGGTTAACGAAGCATTCTGTGATCCTGATGTATTGGAAGATCCTGATAAGATGGAGCAATTGATTAATCGTCAAGCAGAGCTTCAAGATAAGTTAGATGCATCGGATGCCTGGAATATTGATAATAAATTGGAACGTGCAATGGATGCATTGCGTTGTCCTCCTGAGGAGCAACTTATCGGAACTCTTTCAGGTGGTGAACGTCGTCGTGTGGCATTGTGCCGTTTATTGCTACAACAACCTGATATCCTATTGTTAGATGAGCCTACCAATCACCTTGATGCTGAGTCTATTGACTGGTTAGAACAACACCTACAAGCATATTCAGGTACAGTAATTGCTATTACTCACGACCGTTACTTCCTAGATCATGTAGCTGGTTGGATTCTTGAACTAGACCGTGGCGAGGGTATTCCATGGAAGGGTAATTACACTTCATGGCTAGACCAAAAGACTACACGCATGGCGCAGGAGGAGAAACAAGCTAGTAAACGTCGCAAAACTCTGGAACGTGAGTTAGAGTGGGTGCGTATGGCACCAAAGGCACGTCATGCTAAGGGGCGCGCACGTCTTAATAGTTACGACCAACTACTTAACGAAGACCAAAAAGAGCGTGAAGAACGTCTAGAGATATTTATCCCTAATGGACCACGTCTAGGTAACAAGGTAATTGAGGCTGAGGCAATACGTAAGGCATATGGCGAGAAGTTGCTTTTCAATGATATGAATTTTATGCTACCTCCTAATGGTATAGTGGGTGTTATTGGTGCTAATGGTGCTGGTAAGACTACTATGTTTAAGTTGATTATGGGGCTTGAAACAGTGGATAATGGTATCTTTAATATAGGTGAAACAGTCAAAATATCATACGTTGACCAAACACATAAAGACTTAAATCCAGATAGCACCGTTTATCAGGTGATTTCACAGGGGACAGAGATTTTCCGTATGGGTGGACGTGATGTTAATGCGAGGGCTTATCTGAGCAAATTCAACTTTGCAGGTGCTGACCAAGAGAAGAAGATTGGCATCCTTTCAGGTGGTGAGCGTAACCGTTTACACCTAGCTATGGCTCTTTAAGAGGAGGGTAATGTAC
>JAWXTT010000027.1:0-18011 GCA_044433325.1 Bacteroidales bacterium | reverse complement strand
TGTGACGAACTCGCCACTCTATTCAGCTACTGTGATAGCTACGTTATTTCATTTTAATAATGGATATGCCATAGGCTGGTAATGAGATATTAATCTTATTATCTGTTTCAATCTTAGTGGTTTCGCCCATTAGGGTTTCAGATACCATCGCTTCGGTTATAACGCCTTCAGGGATTGTGTATGACGCTGTTGCGGCTTCGGCTGATAGGTTGGCTGCTACTATTATTGCTTCGCCATCGGTATATCTGATAAAGGTATAGATGGTGTTGCTTGCTTCTGGATTAGCCTCTGTTAGGTCTAGGAATGTGCCATCAGTGAATACTACCTCAGCGTTCGCCATCTTTAGGATTTGGATATATTGGTTGCGTAGCTCCTGCTGATCGGCTGTTAGATTAGCTCCGTCAAATTTGCCACCATTGCGCCATGCTTGATAGTCTGCCATACTCCAGAAGTCGAAGATTGTGGTGCGACCATCTGCACCACTAAAGCCTGTTACCTCAGGTGCTTCAACGCCAATCTCTTGACCAAAGTAAATCATCATTGGGATATTATCACTGAATGTTGAGATTACCATCATTGGGATACCTGCTTGCGCGCTCCCTGCAAATTCACGCCATGCTATGCGTTGTTCGTCATGGTTCTCTAGGAAGTTTAACATATGTGATTGTACTGGTGCTATTTTCTTGCGACTTTCAGTGATTGCTTTCACCGCTGATTTACCTTGAATTACACTTTTTAGGGTATCATATAAGCCTACTTTGTCGTATAGATAGTCAAAGCCACCCTCGCGGATATACTCTTCGTATGCGTTAGGGTTATAAATCTCAGCAATAAATACCATATCTGGGTACTGTTCTTTGATTTGTGGGATAACCCATCCCCAAAACTCTTTAGGGACCATCTCTGCCATATCGCAACGGAATCCATCAACACCTTTCTCAGCCCAGAACAGTAGGATATCTTTCATCTTAACCCATGTGTTAGGGATTGTCTCAAAGTGCGTTTGGTTATTGTTGGTAATATCCACACCATAATTGATTTTAACCGTTTCATACCAGTCACCCACTTGTGGTTCAGCTGAGAATGAGTTGTTACCTGTAACCTTAGCTGGGTATTCTTCATACTTAACGCCGTTATGTGTAGTATCAAATTGCGGTTTCAATGAGTCACCTGGTAGATAGTAGAAGTTATTATTCACATCAAAGGTTACTCTGTTATCATCCTCCGCACCTAGATCAATAACTCCCGCTGGTGCTGAATCAGAATGATAACCACGTGCTACGTGATTAGGAACAAAGTCTATTAATACTTTAAGCCCTGCCGCGTGTGAGCGTGCTATCAATGCTTCAAATTCACCCATGCGATTATCAACATCGTTAGCCATGTATGCATTGACATCGTAATAATCCTTAATAGCGTATGGTGAGCCTGCTTTCCCCTTGATTACCCCTTGGTGGTTCATCTGCATACCACCAACAGTATCAATGGAGTATGCTGAGGCGTGTTCTATTGCGCCTGTGTACCATATATGTGTCATACCCATAGCCTTGATACTATCTAGGGCAGTTGTGGTAAAGTCATCAAACTTGCCAATACCATTGGTATCAGAGTAGCCATCGATAATTGGGTTTTCGGCATCGCTACCAAATAGGCGTGTAAATACTTGATAGATAACAATCTTCTTGTTATCCTCAGTTTCTGTTTGTACGCTTGTACAATTTATTAATGTTACTGCTGCAACAACTAATAAAAGAATGAATGGAATTTTTCTCATATAGGTTCTATTATTTATAGGTTTTAATATTTTCAAATTATATTATGCAAAAATAGTAATTATTTTCATATAATCATAATAATACATATTGACTGAATTATTGTTCTCAAATAACTAAATATTAATTAGTTTGATTTGTTTTTTTTAAAGTTTATTTATAATATTGCATAAAATAATAAATTTATATGTATGAAAAGTATTAACCTTCTGTTCCTAGCACTATCACTGATGCTAGTTAGTCTAAATCTATCAATGTCACACGCGGTTACTATTCAAGAAGTTGAGTTTACTGTGGATACATTGCGTCATGTCAAAGTTGGTCCTGGAACAACTTATACTAAGTTAAGATATTCTGAGATTGAAAGTACACGAGCCTTTAACACTCATCTATTAACGATGGATGTTAATAATGAGAGTGTTAAGTTTAAAATGGAGGTTGGTAATGACTCAGTTCATACAGTCGAGGAGGTTTCTGAGGCTGCTAAACGTAAAACAGCACCTGGCTCATATTACTTTGCCGCTGTCAATGCTGACTTCTATCACACTAGTTCACCATATACAGGTATCCCTAATGCTGCTTGTTATATGGATGGTGAGATTGCCTCTACATCACGTTCTGAGAGTAGCCAATATGGACATTTATATATAGATTATGATAAATATATGTGGTGCGATTATCCTAGCCAGAGTTATAATTTCACAGTCGGTTCAGATACTGAGACCCATACAATAAGTAGAATTAATTACGATGTTTATGATAATGAAATAGTTTTGTTTAATAGTAAATATGGCACATACACTAAAACGACTACTGGGACTGAGATTGCCGTTAAACTGGTAGATGGTGAGAAGTGGAGCGTAAATAAAAGCTTTAAAGCGGAAGTGATTGGCACATATCAAGAGGGCGGTAATATGGTTATCCCTGATGGCTGTGCTGTATTATCAGCAAGAGGTACACGTGTTGAGGATATTACATCATTGGTTGAGGGTGATATATTAACATTTAATTTTAATGTAAAATTAGTGGAGTATAATATCACACCATTGATTAGTGAATGTGCTGGTGGTGATGTTGTAATCCTTAAACGTGGTGAGGTTGTCTATGATGCTGTGCGTTGGATTAATGGAAGAGATAATGATAACCCTAGAACAATGTTAGGGTATAACGAGGATAGAACTAAAATGGTTTGGGGCTTAATAGATGGTCGTAGCTCTGAATCTGCTGGCTCAACATACCCTGAAGGTGCTGAGGTTATGGCTCTAGCTGGTTGTTATGAAGCGGTCAATGTTGATGGGGGCGGTTCATCTAATATGTATGTGCAGAACATAGGTATAATGAATTCACCATCGGATGGAAAGGAACGTGCTGTCTCAAATGGTATATATGCTGTGCTAGATGCTCCAGAAGATAACGTGATTGCTGAGATTCAATTCATTGACTATGCTATGCTGTTACCTAAGTATGGAATTTACAAACCTATATTTTATGGATATAACCAATATGGAATGTTAATTGATACAGATGTACAGGGAGTTACATTATCTGCATCAGAGGATATAGGTATTATTCAAGATGGAGATACATTTATCGGTTATGGTGATGGAACAGGTGCTTTGGTGGCTAGTTTAGGGGATATCACAACATCTATTGCATTAACTGTTGATCAAGATAGTGAGATGAATTTCCGTTTAGAGAAAATAGTTACAGATACATATAAAGATTACACTGTAGAGGTTGAGTCAGAGGTAAATGGTGAAGTAATATCGGTTGATTCATCGGTTATGGATTGGAGTAGTGAGGATGAACAAATTGTGACAATTGATTCTCAATCAGGGAAATTACGCGGCGTTAGTAACGGAACAACTAAGGTGTATGGAACGTGTGAAAGTTTTAGCGGTGAGTTAGAGGTTACTGTTGAGAAACCTGAATCACATATTATGCCTATCGATCCTAATCTGGATGTTACCAGCTGGACATTAGCTCAAGTTGGAGGCTCAAATATAGCGATGGAAGCTTATGAGAATGGAGCCAAAATTTCATATACAGGTGCATCTGGTCGTTCATCATATATACGATTAACTAAATCATTGCAATTATGGAGTTTGCCTGATTCAATCCAGATACGCATTAACCCATATGATGCTCCTGTAACAGGTATTACCATTACTACTGCCACTGCGGCAGGTGCGATAGCCAGTAATGTGCTAGATGTTGATATTGTTGCAAATGAGATAAACACCATTAAATTGGCAACAGCAGATTGGTGTGATGCAAGTGATATGCAAAATTACCCAATAACAATAACACAAATTCAACTATCTATGGGTACTTCAACAACAGGTATAGAATATATAGTTGAGATACCTGGAATAGAAACTGTGTATAGTGAAATTCCAGTATCATCGGTTGAGAGTGTTTTAGTGAATAAATCACAAAGTCTAAATATCTATCCAAATCCAGTTAATAGGGGTCAAGTGATTTATATAAATAATTTGAACGAACAGAGTACTTTATATATTTATAATGCGTTATCTAAATTAGTTAATCATATAACCAGTGATGGTATAAGTGATATATCAATAGATACATCAACTATGGATGCAGGAGTGCACTTTATTAAAGCCGACTTAGCTAATGGTGAATCAAAATTGGGTAAGGTGATAATCAAATAATATCAATTGGTGATATACTCTGATATGAAGCTAAATTCTAAAATTAGGGGAGTTCTTAAAATTCCCCTAATTTAAATTTTAAAAACAATAGAATGATAATTAATTTTGTCTCACATCGCTTTTAAGTGGACTTTTGGCATCTTTTTCCTCTATCAGATGATTTTTTAGGTATTTATTTTTGTAGTGTAAAAGTTTTGCATACCTTTGCACTCGTTAAGGGTGACTGACTCCGTAGCTCAGCTGGTAGAGCAAATGACTCTTAATCATTGGGTCGAGAGTTCGAATCTCTCCGGGGTCACACAGAATGGGTGTTTAATCTTTTGGTTAAGCACCTTTTTTTATGCCACTATCCCCAATCAATGTTCAGAAAAGAAGCAAATTACATCCATGCTGGGCGTACTGAGAAAGGGGGTAATAAACTGTGATGTTTATTACCCCCTTTGGTGTGGGTTGGCGTTTCGCGCTTTGCGCTTCAAGATGGACTTGAACCAACGACCCTCTGATTAACAGTCAGATGCTCTAACCAACTGAGCTATTGAAGCAGTTTCTGTGCTATTACGGCACTTGCTATCGCTACTAACTCTTCCCCCTCCACTCACTTTCTCGTTCACACATGCACCCTTTTGTGCTTGCTTTGCGCTTCAAGATGGACTTGAACCAACGACCCTCTGATTAACAGTCAGATGCTCTAACCGACTGAGCTATTGAAGCAGTGAAACATCTCTTAGTTGAAATGCAGTGCAAAAGTAAGAGTAAAAATTGATATATGCAAGAAGATGGGGCAAAAAACTTTGTAAAAAAATCATTGCCTAGTTGCTTTAGCTTTAATATAGATATGTAACTATCTAAATGAACCTATTTAGGATTATTTGCTATTTTTGTTGTTGTTTATAGCTAACGGATGAGATAATATTTTTAATTTTGTATTTCAGAAAAACAGTAACTGATATGAGAAATATATATAAGTTTTTTGTGGTGGCAGTTCTTTTGTTGCCAATAGTGGCATCAGCTAACACTCCTGACAATGACAATGCTGAATTATATAGAGAGATAAATACTTTTAACTCAATTATTCGTGAGTTAAATACATATTATGTTGATACTATAGATAGTGAGAAACTGACCGAAACGGCTCTGAATGCTATGTTACGTACGCTAGATCCTTATACAGTGTTTATCCCTAAGCGTGACGAGGATGATATCAAGACGCTACAAACGGGTGAATATGGTGGTATAGGCTCGGTAATTATGGAGAAGAGTAAGGGTAATGTGTATATCTCTGAACCTTACAAGGGTTCCCCTGCTGATAGGGCTGGCTTGCGCCCTGGTGATAGAATTATTGCTATTGACGGGGATAGTGTTGTGGGTTTACGTAGTGATAAGATTAGTAATCTGTTACGTGGTGTGCAGAATACTATGCTATCGGTTACTGTTGATAGGCCGTATCTGGAGGATTCAATCCTTACCGTTGAATTTATGCGTGAGAAGATTAGGGTTAACCCTATTGAGTATTATGGTGTTATCCGAGATAGTATTGGTTACATTAAGTTGACGACCTTTAATAACAACTCGGCTGAGGATGTTGAACGTGCTGTTAAGGAGTTAGTAGCGGATGAGCGTGTCAAGGCTATTGCTCTGGATTTGCGCGGTAATGGAGGTGGATTGATGCAGGATGCTATTAAGATAGTAGGGTTGTTTGTACCTAAAGGGACTATGGTACTGACAGTAAAAGGTCGCACAAAAGAGAGTGACCGCATATATAAGACTACCGATAAACCTGTAGCTGAGGATATCCCTTTGGCGGTAATCGTTGGTGGCAATAGTGCTTCATCTTCTGAGATTGTGGCTGGTGCTATTCAAGATTTGGATCGTGGGGTTATTATTGGCAATAGAAGTTTTGGCAAGGGGTTAGTTCAGGAGGTTCGCCCTTTGAAATATGATAGAATGCTTAAACTTACTACTCAGAAATATCATACTCCTAGTGGTCGTAATATACAAGCTATTGACTATTTCGCTAAGGATGAAAATGGCAAGGCTAAAGCTATCCCTGATAGCTTGACACATGAGTTCCGCACTGCCATAGGTCGTGTGGTGCGTGATGGTAGTGGTGTTACCCCTGACGTAGAGGTTGAGTACCCTGATATGAATAGATTAACATTTAATATTATTAGTGATAATTGGTCATTTGATTATGCTACTAAGTTCCGTAGCGAGAATGAGAGTATTGGTGCAGTTGAGGATTTTGTTATTACTGATTCTATTTTTGAGGATTTCAAAGGATTTATTGATCCTGAACGATTCAATTATGACAAGAGCTGTGAAGATGCTCTAGCCAACCTAGTTAAGATAGTTGAACGCGAAGGATATATGAATAAAGAGAGTAAGGAGAAGATTAAGGAGCTAGAATTACTACTTAAACATGACTTAAACAAGGACTTAGACCAGAGCCGTAACGAGATTGAACGAATACTAGCAACAGATATAGTAACTAGATACTATTATAGCGAAGGGGAAACAATTCATAGCCTAAAGAGCGACGAGGCAATCGAAAGATTAGTTAAACTTATGGGCGAAGATTATCGCTTCAAAAAAATCCTTACAACAGTTAAGGGGGATAAATAACGGGGGTTTTAAGGTGAAAATTCAAGATTTATGTAAATTATATAACTCACCTGAGAGGGGTGAGGCTATAAAGTCTTTAGTTACTGACAAGGGGGTGAAGATTATTAGTGTTGATGGACTAGTGGGTTCATCAGTAGCTATGTTCATTAGTTCAATGCCTAAGGTGAAAAATCCTTATATTATTATTACCAACAATGCTGATGATGCAGGCTATATGTATCATGACTTATGTAAACTTAATGGTGAAGCTAAGGTACTTATATTCCCATCTGGATATAAACGTGATATTAAGTATGGTCAGGTGGATGCTCCATCTGAGATTTTGCGTACCGAAACTTTAAATAGATTAGGTAATGACAAGATGGTGCGCTGGGTGGTTACTTACCCTGAGGCGTTGGCTGAACGTGTCGTTGCTAAGGAGGCGTTGGATAATAACACTCTATCTATGGCGGTAGGAGCATCTATTGAGATGGGTGTGATTGCCAAAAGGCTACTAGGGTATGGATTTGTTGAGGTGGATTATGTCTATGAGCCTGGTCAATTCTCTATTCGTGGATCGATATTGGATATCTTCTCTTTCTCTAATGAGATGCCTTATAGGGTGGATTTTTTCGGTGATGATGTGGAGAGTATTAGAGTTTTTAATGTCGAAACACAACTGTCACAAGATAAAATAGATAAGATTTATATTGTTAATAATATAACATCGATAAAATCTGAGAATGTATCTCTGCTAGATTATGTAAGTAGTGCATCACTATTATTGTGTCATGATCCTAATTGGCTATTAGCGCGTATTGAGGCTATCGGTAGTGAGGTGTTATCCTCAAATGTTATCCTAGCTGGTGAGGGGGATAAGGATGCAATGGGCAATGTGGTGGACGCCACTGCGTTTAAGAAACGTTTCAATGCTATGCGCCGCGTGGATTATGGCTATAACTCGGTGGAGGTGGCGAATTCTACATTAGCATTTAAATGCTCACCACAGGGTCTTTTCCATAAGAATTTTGATTTGATTAGTGAATCCTTTAAGAGTTATATCGATAAGGGTTTAAAGATATATGTATTGTCTGATAGTATTCTACAAACTAATAGGTTAAAATCTATATTTGATGACCGTGGTGATGATATTGATTTCATTGCCGTTGAGGGTACATTGCATGAGGGCTTTGTGGATTATGAGCGTGGTGTTTGTGTGTTTACTGACCATCAGATTTTTGACCGTTTTCATAAATATAGTTTGAAGAGTGACAAGGCTCGTTCAGGTAAATTGGCTCTCTCAATCAAGGAGCTTAACCAGATTGAGGTTGGTGACTATATAGTGCATGTGGATCATGGTGTGGGTAAATTTGGTGGATTGTTGCGTACCGATATTAATGGTCGTATGCAGGAGATGATTAAGCTAACCTATCTTAATGATGATATTATATTTGTATCTATCCACTCGTTGCATAAATTGGCTAAATATCGCGGCAAGGAGGGTGTCGAACCTAGAATTAATAAACTTGGCTCAGGTGCGTGGAATAGAATTAAGGAGAAAACGAAAGGGAAACTTAAAGATATTGCTCGTGATTTGATTAAGTTATACTCTGAGCGTCGTGACCAAAAGGGATTTGCCTATTCACCTGATAGCTATCTGCAACATGAGCTTGAGGCTTCATTTATCTATGAGGATACTCCAGACCAATTAAAAGCTACTGAGGATGTTAAGCGTGATATGGAGAGTGAACAACCGATGGATAGATTAATCTGTGGGGATGTAGGTTTCGGTAAAACAGAAGTTGCTATACGTGCTGCCTTTAAAGCGGCTGTTGATGGTAAACAAACTGCGGTGTTAGTGCCTACTACGGTGCTTGCATATCAACACTACAATAGTTTCAAAAATAGATTAAAGGAGTTACCTGTTAAGGTGGATTATATCTCTCGTGCGCGTAAACCTAAAGATGTCAAACGTTTATTGGAGGAGCTAGCCACTGGCAAAATTGATATCCTAATTGGCACACATAAGATGGTGGGTAAGGATGTTAAGTTTCATGACTTAGGCTTGTTGGTTGTGGATGAGGAGCAGAAATTTGGTGTATCTGTCAAGGAGAAACTGAAACAGATGCGCGTTAATGTGGATACCCTTACGATGTCTGCTACCCCTATTCCTAGAACATTGCAATTCTCACTAATGGGTGCTAGGGATTTGAGTTCTATTAATACTCCACCTGCCAACCGCTACCCTATTCTTACTTCGGTTAACCCTTTTGATGATGAGATTATCAAAGAGGCTATCAGTTTTGAGCTATCACGTAATGGACAAGTGTTTCTGGTAAATAATAGAATTGAGCAATTATACGATATTGAGAGTACTATCCGCCGACTTGTCCCTGATGCTAGAGTTGTAATTGGCCATGGGCAGATGCCTCCAGAGGAGTTGGAGCGTAAAATCATAGATTTCTCCAATCAGGAGTATGATATATTACTATCCACTACTATTATTGAATCGGGGATAGATATGCCTAATGTAAATACTATTATTATTAACAATGCGCAAAACTTCGGATTAAGTGAGTTACACCAGTTACGTGGACGTGTGGGGCGTAGTTCGCGTAAGGCGTTCTGTTATCTTATGATTCCACCTGTTAAGATACTTTCTAGTGATGCACAACGACGACTACAAGCTATTGAGAGCTTCTCAGAGCTTGGTAGTGGTATTCATATTGCTATGCAGGATTTGGATATTCGTGGTGCTGGTAATATCCTAGGTGCTGAACAGAGTGGTTTTATTGCAGACCTTGGATATGAAACTTACCAAAAGATACTGAAGGAGGCACTCTTTGAGTTGCGCACTGAGGAGTTTGCTGATACCATTGAGGAGGATGAAACAGGGGATAAGAGCTATGTATCAGATTGCGTTATTGAATCTGATATGGAGCTGCTATTACCATCGCTATATGTGCCGCAGGAGGGTGAGCGTATATCGCTATACCAACAGTTAGACAGTATGGAAACAGATGCTGAGGTGGAGCTGTTCCGCAAATCGTTGCGTGATAGGTTCGGTGCTATCCCTTATGAGGGTGAGGAGCTGATACGTATTGTACCACTAAGGCGTTTAGCTAGATATCTAGGTATCGAAAAATTATCACTAAAGCAGGGGATTATGTATATCTACTTTGTAGGGGATGAAAATAAGGCGTATTATCAATCGTCAGCTTTTGGGCGTATAGTCAATTATGTTGCTATAAATAACAAGCGTTGCCAATTCCGAGAAATTAGAGAGAAACGCTCAGTCAAAATATCAAATGTAACATCGGTACAGATAGCATTAGCCGTTTTAACTGAGATAAACTCACTGGAAAATATCTAATTGTAACAACGGCTCTGTCATAGCTCCAAAATAAAGGGGTCATACGCTGGTATCTTATCCTCTTTGCAGTAGGATACATTCACAATTTTCTTGCCTCGCCACTCACCCATAGTGTGGTTACCTGTATGGATATGCCCGCAGAAGATGTACTTTATATCTTTATCTTTTATAGCTTCAGTCATCTCCTTGTTGCCTAAATCTTCGCTCCTATCCCCTAACATTCCGCAGTCATTCACTCCATAAGGTGATGAGTGAGCAAGCAGAAAATCAAGTTTATCAGGCACAGCATTAAAAATCGCCACCAACTCATCATGTGTCATACTAAAGCCATGATTATTTATGGCTGGTCTAGTGTTTGGCACACCATAAAAGGTGTAACCATTAATCTCCACTCCACTATTTTCAAGATAGATATGTTTATCTGTTGGCAACGGCTTATGCTCTAAAAAACAGTAGTCATGATTACCTGCAACAGTAATAACCTTACGTGCAGGTAGTAACTCAACCCAAGGGAGATACACTTCATTATACCACGCCCATTGTGCCTGAATATCTTTGCGGTGATCGTCAGAGGTGATATCACCAACTACGCATATAATATCAGCTTCGGGGAGCTGCGGTAAATAACCATGTAAGTCTGAAATTGCTACTATTTTCATAAAACTCCTTTTTCGACAAAGATAACAAATATTGTCCAATAATATAAATTACACTCATAATTTCCAAGGGTTATCTCCATAGTGGTTCATTGTGCCAATTAGGCGTAAAACCCATAGGGCGAATTTTTACTGTTGGATATTTAGCAAATAGCTCTTGTTGCTCTTCTGTAAGATATTATCTCTAGCGTTTTCCATGATGGGGGTAATTGTGGATCAGCGTATTTTGTATAATATTCTTGAATAAAATCCTCACCTGAGCGTTCAACCTCTCTTACAATTGATGCGTGATTAAGCTCAAACTAATATATATTTAAAGCTAATTCTTTACGAAGAAACCAATGAGAATCAATTTTTGATAATTTATTTATCATTTTAGATCTTACTGCAATCTCAATGGTTTGAATAAGAGAGAATAATAACAATCTTAGATCTTTATCAAAAAAGTATAGGTTTAACACATCACTTAGTTTCGTTCCTTTAATATAGCATTTCCTAGAACTGTTTTTATCCATAAATGATGACAGATAGCGTGAAAGTCTAAAATAGTTAATTCGTTCTAAATAAAATTCTGGATTATCTGTATCAATAATTAAACCTCTTGATTTTAGGATGTTTAGTTGCTATGTTATTGAGATTGCTATGTTAGTGTATTTTTGCTTCATGGTATATAAAAAAAGTCTCGCCCTGGTTCGCTAGTCGTAAGACAAGAAGCGTGGCGAGTTCTGTTGTTGCAAATATTAGTAATTTTTATTCATAACCAAAATATACAACAAGATATTTTGGTTTCTGGGTAAATAATAAGTTGCTTTTATTGTAGAGATAAACCTAAGTTGAAGGGGGAATTTAGTTAAGAATGCTTTCTGTTAAGTTTCTATTAATTGGTTTAGAGGTATGTGTGTTAGGGTTTTGTGTTTTGTTGTAAATAGTTAATTAACCATTTAGCTTACTGTACTACAACCTATTATGCTTTTTATTTAACATTCTGAGGTTATGTGTGAATAGATTTTTAAGATTAACTTTATCTTAACCTGTTCCTTACATAAGTGTAACATTGTGGCTCTACTTTTGCATCGAATTAAAACGGGGCGGATGAATTGCTCTATAAATGAATATTATTTACGATGTTAAAGAAAATTACACTTTTATTGATGGTTGTTGCTATTACCTCGCTTTGCGCTAAGGCGGCTGTGGTACGTGGTTTAGTTTATGACAAATCATCTAACGAGCCTCTAATGGGGGCTACAGTTGTTATTGCTAATACAACTACGGGAACTATCACTGACTTTGATGGTTTCTTCCAAATCAATGTTCCTAACGGAACTTCTGAGCTAAATGTTTCGTATGTATCTTACCAAGTTGCTAATGTAAGCGTAGATGTTAAGGGAGACCAAGCATCTATCGGTGGTGTTGATATCACTGAAGATAACTACATTAAGGTAGAAATGCAATTAGACGGTTTGCAAATGGATGAAGTAGTGGTAACTGCTCGCAAGAATATGGAAAATACAGGTGTTCTAATGGAACAACGTGCAGTGTCAACCATAGCAATCGAAAACATAGGTTCTAAAGAGATGTCTATTAAGGGGCTATCGGATGTACAAGATGGTGTTGTTAAAATGACTGGTGTATCAGTAGCTGATGCAGGTCAGATTATTGTACGTGGACTAGGTGATAGATATAGTATTACTACACTTAATGGTCAACCTATTGCATCCCCTAATCCTGATAATAAACTTATCCCTTTAGATGTATTCCCAACTGCTGCTGTTAAAAATGTTACGGTTACTAAGGTGTATGATGTAACAAACTATGCAGACTATTCTGGTGCGCATATTGATATTAGCACTAAGGAGCAGGGTGCAGCTAATTTCCTATCAGCTAGTTTTGGGCTTAGTGGTCAGAGTGCTGCTATTGGTCAAGATTTCTATAAAATGGATAATGTATCTCTTTTCAGCGAGAGTAAAGCAGAGCAAGCGATATCGTTAGATAAGAGTGATGCACGCGACTATATTGTTAACAATGCTAATGCATTTGATACTGATTTTGATACTGAGATATGTAAAGGATTACCAGGTTTTAGTGGGAACTTAGCAGGTGGTTATAACTTCTATTTTGATAATGGTCAGGAGTTAAATGTAATGGCTTCAGCAGGTGTAAGTAATGAAAATACTGCAGAATTAGACTCAGAAAGAAAAACATATAATACTCTAGGTCAAATAAAAGAGGAGTATGATTATGATGAATATACTACTTCTCTTAAAATGGCAGGATTAGCTACTGCTAGTGTTACGTTACGTGAAGAGGATAGAATTAGTTATACATTCTTCTATGCTCGTAACGCATCAAATAAATATCAATTACGTAATGGTTCAGACTTTGACTCTAATGTAATTTTGAGTAGTAATAGTGTTACTCATATTTATGAGTTAATGACTAATCAATTAATGGGTGTACATAAACTGGGCGACAAATGGAGCATGAATTGGAAGGGTGCTTACACTACTACTGCATCTAAAGAGCCAGACCGCCGTGAGGTTATGTTTGAACGTATCCCATCGGGTGATTGGCAACTATTTACATCTAAAAATGATGTAGTAAATAGAAACTTTGCATATCTTAACGAAAATGAATGGAATGGTGAAATATCATCTAGATATACATTTAACGATGACTACAAATTAGATTTTGGTGCATCATATAAGGATAAAGCTAGAGATTATGAATTAACACGTTTTGCATATAATGTAAATGGTATTACTTCAACTATGGAATATGATGATATCTTCAATACTACCCCATATATTAATTATGATAATATTAGTAGTGGTGTTATAGATATTACACGTTACAAACAGAGCAAGGACTCATACGATGCTAGTCAATATATTATATCAGGTTTCGTAGCTATGGATATGACTTTTGCAGATAATTATCTGTTGAATTTAGGTGTTAGATATGAAAACTCTTATCAAAATGTAAATTATGGCAGTAACGAAAATAATGATCTTTCAGGTAGTGATTTCTTCCCAGCTGTAAACTTTAAATACACTATAAATAAAGAGCAACAGATACGTTTTGCTACGTCAAGAACTATTACTCGTCCATCATTTATTGAGATGGCTCCATTCCTTTATCAAGAATCATTTGGTGCTAACTCTGTAATTGGTAACGCTGATATTAGAAATGCTTATAACTACAACGTTGACTTACGTTATGAAAACTTCTTCAGTGGTGCAGACATGTTCTCGGCAACGGTTTACTACAAAGAGCTTGTTGACCCTATCGAACGTGTTCAAGAGGTAACTGGTAGCGGTGTTCTACAAACATTTATTAATGCTAAGAATGGTACAGCTGCTGGTTTGGAATTAGAATATCGCAAAACTTTAGCTAAAGTAGTTTCATTATCAGTAAATGGTTCATATATGTACACTGACGTTACACTATCAGATGGTGGTACTTATGCTTACACTAATGATGAACGTCAACTACAAGGAGCATCTCCATATCTATTTAACGCTGACATTACTTACTCTCCTAAATTTGGGAAAGAGAGTGGTTTAAACTTAGCTTTATTATATAATATACAAGGACCACGTATCACAGCAGTTGGGGTAAATCAACTAGGAGATACTTATCAACAAACATTCCACTCTTTAAACTTCGCTGCTTCATATAATATCAATAAGATGGTAACTGTGTCATTAAAGGCTGATAACTTATTGAATCAAGCTGAGGTTTATGAACAAGATATCCCAACAGCAGATACTAAAGAGGTCGTTGAGAAACATTACCCAGGTATGAAGTTCAGCCTAGGGGTTTCACTAAAACTATAAAATTGATTAACGAACTAAATATATTTTTAAACAGGTAAAATAAAATGAAAAAGAATTTTAAATTTGTAGCTCTAGCTATGCTAGCTATGACAACAGCCTTTACTTCATGTGATGACCCTAATAATGGTGGTGATCCAGAAACTGGAGATAAAGAGCTAAAAGGTGACTTAACTACTGATTTAACTCTTGAAGCTAACACTACTTACGAGTTAACTGGTGAGTTCTATGTTAAGGATGGTGTAACACTTACTATTGAAGAGGGTGTTAAGATTATCGCTCAAGATGTTGAAGATTGTCCATTTATCCTAATTGAACAAGGTGGTAAGATTGAAGCAGTTGGTACTGCATCTAATCCAATCGTTATGACTAGCGAGATTGACAAAGCTGGTGCATGGGGTGGTCTTCATATTTGTGGCTATGCTCCTGTTAATACTTCTGATTCTAAGTCAGAGGTTGGTAGTAAACCTTACGGTGGGACAATCGTTGGTGACAACTCAGGTACAATCAAATATGTACGTTTAGAAAACACTGGTTTCTCATACTCAGCAGACCAAGAGTGTAATGGTATCTCTTTCTATGGTGTTGGTAATGGTACTACTGTATCTTATGTACAAGCATATCATGGTACTGATGATGGTTTAGAATTCTTCGGTGGTACTGTAAACATTGACCATATCGTTGTAACTAGCGTTTCTGATGACTCTTATGACTGGACTGATGGTTGGGTAGGATGCGGACAATTCCTAGTAGCTTACCAAGATGCTAAAGTAACAGGTAGCAAAGTTGATTACGATTGTGACTGTTTAATGGAATGTGATAACCAAGGTGATAACCCAATTGCATCTCCAATGTCACACCCTACTCTTGCTAACGTTACTTTAATTGGTAACAATTCATCATCAAAAAAGAATGGTGTTAACCTAAAAGCAGGTACTGAAATTTCTCTTTACAATGCAATCATTACTGGTAAAGATGCTGCTATCTCGTTCAAAAAAGATGATAATGCAGTAACTAACTACTCTAGTGGTAATAGCATAATTTCAGGTGTTAATATCAATAATTCAGATCTTTACTTAACATGGTCTGAAACTGTCGATGGAACTAAAACTACCGTTTGGGGTGCTGACAATAGCCTAACAAACAAATTTGTTGCAGAAGCAAACAATATGATCTCACAAGCATTTACTCCTGAAAACAAATATGCAGGTATCGTAGATGGTGGTGTATCACTTCCAGCAGTAGCTGATAGTAACTTCTCATTTGAAGCAACTAGCTACAAAGGTGCTGTAGATCCTAGCAACGACTGGACTGCAGGTTGGACAAGACAATAAGAAAACCGTAAATAAATAATTCCAAGCATGGGCTGCTACTCTTCAATTAGGGTAGCAGCCCATCAGCTTTATTGATATATAAGTGTTCTAAATTTTATGAATTGCCGTTTCGACAAATAATACTCCTGTTTCAGTAATTTTGTATTTTTGGTTAGGAGCCTTCGGATTCTCTTGAGTTCTAGTTATTAGATTTAGCTCTAACATCGTATTTATTATCCTATAATTTTTACTTTGTTGAGTTACCCCTATTATTGCAAACAACTCCTTGCTACTCATCTCATCTGCCGAATGTAGTATAGTCAATATCTCAATAAAACGAGCACTAATAGGCTCACTTTTGTTACCTACTTTGTTACTTACTTTGTTACCTACTTTGTTACTTATTGCTTCATTCACTGTAACATCAAAGACTGTAATTTTATCAACAGAAAACAGAGCCTTTCCATTTCCATTCTCTTCTAACTCCGTCTGAACACGTCTAACCCCTCTATTATATTTATTTACATATTTCAGATACTTCATAGCTAATGCGACTATCGGATTTCTATAATCATTTACTGTTGGGAAATTATCAGGGCGAGCATTTCCATATAATCCTCCTGCATTAGTAATCTCTATTCTATTACTATATTGATATACTTTTATAGGTGTATTTGACTGATAATCACGATGCATAACTGCATTCATAACTAATTCTCGTAAAGCCCATTGAGGATAATTAGACTTCGTTTTTTCCTTTAATACTGATATTGGAACTGGATATTTCTGCACCAAATTAACTTTAATAAAACTATCCAATTCAGGTAATATTTTGATTAATGGACCTTTAAATTCATACTCGTTAGTTATATCCGAGCCATTATCTAATCCACTAAACTTTACAAATTGGATATAAGCTCCATGCATAAAATACAAAGGGTTATTACCAAATAATATTATTGATGCAATGGTTGGGCAATCATATGTTAAATCATACATATGTAAAGCTGACATCTGCTCCTTGACGCTTCGTGTATCATTTTCAAGTAACTCTGAATCTATTGCTAATGGGAGATACTCATTTGCAAATAATTTCTGATCAATATCATCAATAGTAGCCTCTCTACATGGATAAGAATCAAATGTAGCATAGAATTTACTAGCTCTTTCTGATAAAACTCGTTCCTCCTCAATAGTAGCAAAATCTTTTCTCGCACCTATTCTTATATATGTACGTCCTCTGTAACGTACAGGAGCTAACATTGAAGGAGTTACCTCGACAACTAGAACATCACCTCCAGATAGCGAAAATGACTCAACATTCATTAAAGGCAATGGAAGAATATTACCATCTGAGCGTATTGCGGCAATTTTCTTATTAAGCTCATCATCAACCTTTAAACCAGAAAGAGACCCATTATCATTTACCCCCAAGAACAAATATCCATTCTTTCCACTGCCAGGCATATCGTTAGAGAAAGCGCAAATAGCTTGACAAAATTTATCCATATTATTAGTGGAACTTGTTTTCTCAATCCGATACGTTTCATTACTCTGTAATAATTCTTGTAGTTTCTCAATAGTTATCATGGTTATATGCATTTTAGACAAAGTTAATAATTAATTTTGAATTAGTAGTTAAGAGGACTTTGTTACTTACTTTGTTACTTACTTTGTTACTTACTTTGTTACTTACTTTGTTACTTACTTTGTTACCTACTTTGTTACTTACTTTGTTACTTACTTTGTTACCTACTTTGTTACTTACTTTGTTACCTACTTTGTTAC
>JAWXTT010000026.1:0-18170 GCA_044433325.1 Bacteroidales bacterium | reverse complement strand
GTATTATTCATCTCCACATCACTATTAGCAAACAATTCACGTTTATATCTAAACCTATCATTTAAAGAGAACGCTTTACGCACACTCTTAAAATCTTTTGAAAGAGTTGGGATAATTACAGGATTTTCTATAATCTCCTCCTCTATAATTTCTATATCTTTAACCGCTTCTATATCCTCAACCGTTTCTATCTCTTCTATCTCTTCAGCCCTCTCTATATCTTCAACCGTTACCTCTTCTTGTATGGCTATTTCGGGTTCTGAGGGACTTTCATTATATATGATTTCAACCTCAATTTCATCATCTTCAATAACCTCCTGTTTAACCTCAATTTCCGCCGTTACTATAATCTCCTCAGTTATCTCTTCTGTTAGATTATCATCTAAATCATATGAGTTATCCGCTCCAAGCATTATCCCCTCAAATTCGGATAAATTGATAGATGCTATCTCTATATCTTTTATCTCGTTTTCGTTAGTTTCATCCTGTTTAGCTTCATCAATACCTTTTGTTATTTCCGCTTGTTTGCTGAAAATATTAGGGGAGAGAGTTGAAACTAATTCTGCTATTGAGTTAGATTTCTCATGAGCCATTTCATATATAAACGGGTCGGTATTTTCACCATGATTTTGAATTAGAAGAAGTAGTCCCTCCAATTCATAAACTTGAGATATGACCTTTTTTATAGGTTGGCTCATATTGTATAGTGGTTAGTTTGTAACGTTTAGTAAAATGTAAGATAAGGCAATACAGACTTTCCATCTACAAACTTATTAATTTTTTTCATAACAACAGCAATTTAAACTGAAAAAATTAATAAATATTGCTTTAAATCTGGATTAGTTCACGATTTCACGATTTAATAGAGGTTTGAGAAACTGTTCTCTAATAAATCAGCAATATTTTGGTATAGAACTTTACGACTGCCCCTATAGTTATTGACTATAACAACCACTACATATCGCGGATTGTGTACTGGATAATAGCCAGCGAAACTTTGTACTCCACGCATACTTCCAGACTTAACTGCGAATAGACCTGAATAATCAGTTTTGGCTAGTAAACTTTTAACTGTACCTTCAACTCCAGCTAATGGAAATAGTGATGGATATTCAAATGTGTAGCTAGTTTTCATCGATTTTAATATAGATGCTAAAGCACGTGGAGTTATTAAGTCATCCTTAGATAATCCGCTGCCATCATACATATAAAATGCTGTTGAATCTATTCCATTGAATTGCCAAAAATCTTTTGTGAAATTTCCCCCATTCTCAGATGTAGCAAGCATATCGGCTGAGTGTGCTATTGTTTTTATTACCGATTCAGCATACATGTTATCACTACGTATTAGGAGTGATTTTAGAATAATCGGTAGTTCAACAGATTTATGTTCAAATATCAGTGTCGGCTTATCACCGCGTTTATAGTCCGAGTTGGCTACTTTGATTTTATTTTCAGTAAGAGCATTTATTAAATCGTGACGAAGTAGTAGATCAGGGTTAGGGTTAGCGCAAGGATAGACTAGTGTCCCTTTACGACGCTTTACGTTACCTAATAGACGCATTGTACTGCTACCTTCACCTAATGTTAGTTGGAATGAATCGTGACCTTTGGTTGTTATTTTAACACGATTGTCAAATTTCAGACCAGGTATAGTTTCAGGTACAGTACCTACTATTTGTGCTTTCTCCCCAGAGAAACGAACTTGCAGTTTGAAACTATTATCTGCATAGTTTATCCCGAATGAACCTGCTCCATAATAATATGCTAAATCCTCAGTTAACCAATATGGCGATGTTGCAGGAGTTGCATAGTGTGATTTATCTGTGATTATATCCCCTTTGATTTCAGTAATACCATTTTCGATTATTGCATCTACGCACGCTTGTATAAATGATGGGTTGTTATCTATATATTCCGATTCAAGAGATGGGTCTCCCCCTCCAACTATTATAATATTTCCATTTAGTACCCCTTTACTATTGATATTGCCATCATGATAGACTTTAGTTTTGAATCTAAAATCTGCACCTAGCACCTTTAGAGCTGTTGCGCAGGTAACGGTCTTCATGGTCGAGGCAGGAATCATTAGCATATCTTCATTTATGCTACCAAGTATCATCCCACTGTTTATATCCATAACGCAGACACCATAGGTAGCCTCCTTAAAGGTTGGGTGTGCCGCAAAGTCATCAATAGCTTTCTGTAATTGAGCTGAAGCTGAGAATGTAGTTACTAATAATAGAATTAAAGCAGTAAGGAAATTGTGGGATATCTTAGTTTTCATAAATTATTGAGTTCAAATTATTTTCCATTTGCAAATATACCGCCACAAAAGGGATAACGCAATAAAAAATGTAATATATTGTATGATATAATTATTATATATGATTTTTTTGTCTAAATTTGTTATTCTAAATAAGTTGGTGAATCAATTTGGGAGATTCTCTGATGTTTATATAACCATTAATAGGTAATATTATGAATGATAAGCGACCATATACCTTCGATAGGGTAGTGAGAATTTTTATAGCAATTATTATAATTGTTGGGGCTTTTTGGCTAATAAATTATTTAAAAGGGGTTTTGTTGCCATTTCTGGTTGCATGTCTAATAGCTTATATTTTGCAGCCAATGGTTGAGGCTAATAAACGACTATTGAGACTGAAACGTGATATGTTACCTGTGTTTATAACACTATTAGAGGTGGTGTTGATGCTTTTTATCGTTATAAGTTTTCTTATTCCGTATATTTCAAGTGAGATACAGAGCATGATTTTGCTATTTGAAGAGTATGCTAAAACTAGAATAGGTGGCGAGAATATCAAATTTGTCCCAGATGTAGTACATGAGTTAATAGTGAAATATGCAAATTTTGATTATCTACAAGGTTTATTCTCAAAGAATGAATGGATTAAGATTATAGAGAATGCTCTCAAAGATACATTTGTCATAATGGGAGGGGGATTAAAGGTGATAATGGCGGTAGTTGGTTGGTTTGTGGTTCTGTTATATTTAGTGTTTATTTTAATCGATTATAATACAATGGCTAATGGTTTTAAAAAGATTATACCTGAACGTTTTCGTGAGGGGGTATTTCAGGTATTAGGTGATATACAAAGCAGTATGGATCACTATTTTCGTGGGCAATCATTGATAGCATTGATAGTAGGTGTGTTGTTTAGTATCGGCTTTTTGATTATAGGATTGCCAATGGCTGTTCTTTTTGGGCTATTTATAGGTCTGCTTAATATGGTGCCATATTTACAGTTAATATCTATTCCGATTGCTGCTATATTATGTTTGGTTAGTAGTGTTGGTACAGGAGGAGGTTTCTGGTTGATGTTAGGTAAGGCTATGTTGGTATATATTGTGGTGCAAGCGATACAGGATTTGATACTAACGCCTAAAGTTATGGGTAAATATATGGGCTTGAATCCTGCTATTATATTCTTATCACTATCAATATGGGGTACGTTGTTTGGTTTTGTAGGGCTAATTATAGCTTTACCATTGACAACATTGGTAATTTCATATTATAAACGTTACGTTATAGGTGGTAATTCAAATTCTGAGAAAGATAAAAATACAGAGGATTCAGAGAGTGAAACTAAATCTGAAGAGTAGAGTTCAGTGAGGGGCGATTTTTTTGGATTTTATATTCCCCTTAGAATAAGAGTGTTACTGAGGTTGAAGATTTTTTAACTAGAAAAAAGAGTTAGAATATTTGGATGTTATACCTAAAGTGCTTACCTTTGCAACGCAATTAAGGGATTCGCTAGCTCAGCTGGTAGAGCACAACACTTTTAATGTTGGGGTCCTGGGTTCGAGCCCCAGGCGGATCACAAAAATAGCAAGGTCGGAAACTTACGGTTTTCGACCTTTTTTTATGACAGTTTTCGACCTTTTTTAAGGTTGTGTTTAATATATTCTCTATATTTGTAATAAATAATTTAAATAGATACCTATGGAGTGTGTTTATGTAAAAGTTGATGTAGAACGCTATATACGCGAATATCGTGATGTGGAACGTTTTGCTGAGTATTGTAAAGTTTGTCCTGTATATGCATCATCGTGGTCATGTCCACCATATCACAATTCTCAGGAGCTGACAGATAAAATCTCATCATATAAGTATGCTTATATATTTGCATATAAGGTGGCTATTGATGATGACACTAGGTTTAAAGCTAGTAGTATTGAGGAGCGTACGTCATTAACCTATAAGATACTGGGTCCCGTTAGAGATTTTTTGGATAATCTTTTTTATGAGATGGAGGGGCGACTTACTACTGGTAGCCTAGCTTTCTTTTCGGGTCGTTGCATGAGATGCGCTCCCAATGACTGTACTCGCATATCGGGTGTGGGGTGTGTTAAGCCTGATGAGATGCGTCAGTCGTTAGAATCGTTAGGTTTTGATTTGACAAGAACGATGTCAGAATTGTTAGATATTGAACTTAAATGGAGTACAGATAATAGCTTGCCTGAATATCTAATGGCTATTCCTGCTATTTTTACAATGGATGAACTTTCTGAGCAGGAATTAGGTTTATTGCGTAAAACAGAAATAGAAGATGAAATCAGTATTTAGCTTTGAGAGCAATATGTGTTGTAGTTGTAACAATGCTATATTAAAGGAGATAGGTGGATTGCAAGGGGTATTTGCTGCCAATGTTGACTTTGTGAATGAGCTAGTTACAGTCGAACATACAGATGAAGTAACATCGCAACAGCTGATGGAATTGCTTATAAGTATAGGGCTGGTATCAGTTGAATATATATAGGACTTCTAAAAACTGACCCTTAAATATTAGAAGTCCCAATAAATCAGTTTTTATAACTCCCCTAGAATAATTAAGAATACTATAAAACACTAAATTTACACTATGAAAAACAACTTACTAATGCTGATGGCTATTCAGTTATTATTCTCATTTAATCTTTTGGGTGCTAATTATCCCGTTGTGGATACTGGTATAGTCGATTCGTTTAGTGATACATCTACTATCACTAAACCTGGCGAAGGGGGAGATTATTATGGTCAAGACTCTAACTATACAGGTAATCAACCATCATATACCGATAATGGCGATGGTACAATTACTGATAATGTGACTGGGTTAATGTGGGCTCAGGATATGGGCGAGATGGTCGCTTTTGATGATTTAGAGTCTGTAGCAGTAGCTTCTGCTTTGGGTGGTTATACAGATTGGCGTGTGCCAACTCTGAAGGAGCTTTACTCATTGATATTATTTACAGGGCAGGCTTATGGTGAGAGTGCTGTTAAATCCTTTATCGATGAAGACTATTTTATTCAGCCATGGGGTGATACTAGTGCAGGTGAACGTGAGATAGATGCTCAAACATGGAGTTCAACACAATATGTGGGTACTACTATGGGTGACGATGAAACGATATTTGGTGTAAACTTCGTTGATGGTCGTATCAAGGGGTATCCTAAGTATGTTGAGAAAACTACTGAGCTTACCGTTAAGTATTTAAGATTGGTACGAGGAGTAAGTGATTATGGCTTGAATGATTTTGTGGATAATGGAGATGGTACTATAAGTGACTTGGCAACAGGATTAATGTGGCAACAATATGATGATGGAAATTCACGTGATTGGAAAACCGCACTTTCCTATTCTGAGGGGTTATCCTTAGCTGGTCATTCAGATTGGAGATTACCTAATATTAAGGAGTTGCATAGTATTGTAGATTATACCCGATCACCGCAAACGACATCTTCGGCAGCTATTGACCCAATCTTTGGTATAACTAGTATTTATGATCCAGAGGGTAATAGTGGTCAATATCCATATTTCTGGAGTTCTACAACGCACCTAGATACAGATATTCCTGCGGCAAATGCAGCATATTTCGCCTTTGGCGAGGCACAAGGTTATATGAATAATACCCTTATGGATGTGCATGGTGCAGGGGCTCAACGTAGCGACCCTAAAAGTGGCAACGCCAGTGATTACCCACAATATTGGGGACCACAGGGTGATGTGCAGTATGTTTATAACTATGTTAGATGCGTAAGGGATATGCTAGATACAGATGTTGTTGTGGGCGCAACTGAACCTTATGTTGTTGAGGGTGAACAATCGGTGTTCTTTAAAAGACCAGCAACATGGAGTGGTAATATATATGTATATGTTTATTATGGAGATAGTGAAGATAATGTAGTATTGGCATCTGGTTCATGGCCTGGCACTTCAATGGAATTCATGGGTAGTGATATTTTTAAATATTCATTTGATAGCTCCCTCCCAGAGATAGGAGTAGATGCTACTTGGTATATTTTATTTAGTGATGGAGCTAATCAAACTGAGGGTGATCCAGGTTTCGTTTGTATGAATAATTGGATGTATAGCGATGGAGGAGCAGAATATGAGATTACAAATAAATTAACTGAACAATCACCAACATTGAGTTTGTCTATTGATCCTACTTCTGGTAGCTACTTAACAGGACAACAAGCGACATTAACATCAGTTGGGGCTAATGTCTATTATACATTAGATGGCACAACCCCTAGTGCTGAATCAATGCTTTATACAGCTCCAATTATGCTTTCCGATGGTAGTGTTAGATTGAGAGCTATTGCTTATAAAGATAACGAATATTCAGCGATAGTTACAGAAACTTATACTATTACAGAGGAGTCAGAGGGTGCTATCACAGTTAAGTTCAAATTGCCCGATGGATGGAGTGCGGTGTATATGTGGGCTTGGGCTGATGATAATACTAATCTGTATGGTACTACTTGGCCTGGAGCGGCAATTAATGACGATGGTGATGGATGGTGGAGTTATACCTTCTCGGAGGAGTTAACAAGCGTAAATCTCCTATTCAATAATGGAGCTAGTAGTAATACTATTCAGACAGGTGATATTACAGGTGTGACTAAGTCAACTAGTTATATTTATAATGGCGAAAAGGGAGTTCCTACGGTATATGTTGATGATTCATCGGTGGCTGATGTAACTGCTAATGATGAGTTAGTTGTTTATCCATCTCCTGCTGAGGACTATATTATGGTTAAATTTAATAACTTATGTAAGGTGGAGATTTATAGTTTGGCAACAGCAGCTAATGTTAAAAGTAAAGTTGTAACTTCTGATGCTAGGGTTAATATAAGCTCACTCACATCAGGTATCTATATGGTTAAAGCATATAATAGTGATGGCGCGGTTAAAGTTACTAAGATAATTAAGAGATAATAGAAGAGCTATAAAGAATACAAAAAAGGTTGAAACCGTGAAGTTTCAACCTTTTTTATGTTGCGGAGAGGACGAGATTCGAACTCGTGGTAGGGTTACCCCTACGACAGTTTAGCAAACTGTTGGTTTCAGCCACTCACCCACCTCTCCTTGCGTTACCCCTATTGGGATTATGCGTGTGCAAAGATAGGAGAGAAATATTATATTTCCAAAAAAAATAGCAATTATTTTTATATCTTTGCCTGTGTAAAATCTATCTAGTTTGTAATCACAGGTAATATATATTTGATATGAAGAGGGTTATCGCAATTTTAGTAGTTTCAATTTTAATAATGATAGGAGGAGGATATGCTATCTTCTACTACACTTATAAAAGTGGGTGCGTCACTGAGTCACGGATGCTATACGTTACGGATAAAATGACTCTCGCGGTGCTAGAGAGTGAACTATCCCAATCTATAGGTGAGAAAGGTGCTAGTAGAGTTATCGATTTGATTAATATTAAAGGTATAGATATAACCAAGCGTACAGGTGCTTATATGATTAATGTAGGGGATTCACCTGCGGATATCGTTGGTCGTTTGCAACGTAGGGAGCAAACACCTATTAAGTTTACCTTTAACAATGTGCGTACCAAAGGGGAGTTAGCTGATATTATAGGTGAACGCCTTATGATGAGCGGTGAGGATATTCTAGTAGTGTTGAACAATGATTCAATATGTGCTGCGTATGGTTGCGACACCGCAACTATTGTAACACTGTTTATGCCTGATACGTATGAACTGTATTGGAATGTTTCGCCAGAACGTCTGCTCACAATCATGGGTAATTATTATAATAATTGGTGGAGTGATGAGCGCAAGGCTAAAGCTAATGCTCTAGGGTTAACACCTGCTGAGGTTGCTACATTAGCATCAATAGTTGAACAGGAGAGTAATAAGCGTGATGAACGCCCCATGGTGGCTCGGTTGTACCTTAATCGCTTAAATCGTGGTATTAAGTTACAGGCTGACCCTACGGTGAAGTATGCGTTGAATGATTTCGGGTTGAAACGGATCTTAAATAAGCATCTGAAATATGACTCGCCCTACAATACATATCTGTATGCGGGTTTGCCACCAGCACCTATTTATTTGGCTGATAAACGCACACTAGATGCTGTGCTAAATGCGCCTAAACATAACTATATATATATGTGTGCCAAGGAGGATATGTCAGGGTATCACAATTTTACATCATCATACTCACAACATTTGAATAACGCTAAACGTTACCAACGCGAATTAAACCGCCGTGGCTATTAGTTTATATTTCAAAGTTTTTTTTGTATCTTTGTACAAAGTAAAAACATATAAATAAAAAAATGAAAATGAAAAAAAATCTACTAATGCTTATTGTGTGCTTGTGTGCGATTTCTATGACTTCGTGCGAAGAGGATACTATATTAATTTATTATCCATCAATAGGTGATACTAGTGTAAATTACTCATCAAATACAGTCCTTAAAACTCTTGTATCTAATGCTATTAAGGGTAGCGACGGTACGGTAGAAAAGTTTAATGGTACAGAAAGTGAAGCTATTGAGTGGTTTGATAGTATGTGTAGTGAAATTTCAGACCCTTCATTTATTGAAGGTGTTGTTGTGTCGGATGAAACTTGGATGGAGCTGAAGTTAATTGAGTCATCTAGCCTTGAGGCTGTTAAAACTACTAGGCTTACTTTTGAAGACTAAATGATGGTGATATAACCAACAAAAATGAGAGGGAACTTCTTGATATCTCCCCGTAAAGTTGAAAGGATAAATAATATTTTAAGCGAGAGTGACCCCAAAGCACCTATCTTACATGAACACCCCCTGCTACAAGTTCTGTGGCAAGGGGTATTTGTCTGTTTTAAGGACTTTTGGGTCATCCTCTTTTAATCTTATTTTAATTTCTTTTGAGGTATTTCTGTATAATTGAGTTTACAAATAGCGTAATAAATAATATGCTAGTGGTTGTTTGCCTCCATATAGGTCCATGGCTACATGCGTCATGGTTATGATGCTCATGTGTGCATGAATTTAGTGGAACTAACCCTGTGAACCACTCTTGAGGTAGCGCAAAGTCAATAAATAAAGCACAAGCTATAGCTCCAATTATTATTGCAATAAGATATATAGCGGTTTTGCGAATACCTATCTCCTTTTTTAATATTATTAGGGATGCTATGTTTGTAGCTGGTCCCGCCATAAGCAGAACAAATGCGGCACCAGGAGAAACACCCTTTAATAGTAATGATAGGGCAATAGGGATTGAGCCAGTTGCACAAATATACATTGGGGCTGATATTAACAGAATAAGTAAGATGTTAAGTAGATAATAATCTTTAAATAGGGTAAATACGCTGTCGGGAATAAATGCGGTTATAGCTGCTGCAATCACTAGGCCTATTATAAGCCATTTACCAAAGTCTTGCATCATATCAACGTATCCGTATTTTAGTGCCGCTCGGAAGCTTCTTTTTTTACTTCATCGTTGTTTGTGCAACCGCAGCCACATCCACAACTGCTTTTTGATGAACTGTTCTCTTGTGGGGCAAATTGTAATTTTTTGAAATCAATCTTTTTAGGTTTATCCTTTCCAAATTTATCAATAAGAATTCCACTAAATATTGCTACAAAGAATGCAGAGATAGGACGAATGATAGCAAATGGCAATCCTAATAGTGAGTATGTTGCCAAAATAGAGTCAATGCCTGTTTGTGGTGTTCCTACTAAAAATGATACAGTTGCTCCATCTGATGCACCCTCCTTTCTTAGTGACATTGCTGTAGGTATAACTCCGCATGAACATAACGGTAATGGGACCCCTAATATTGCCGCACCTACAACTGAACGATATCCTTTACGATGTAGAAATTTGGAGTATAGTGTGCGAGGTACATAAACATGTAATATTCCTGAGATGAAGAATCCAAGTATTAGGTATGGTGACATCTCATTTAGTATAGAGATTAGTTCATTAAAGTATTCCATAATTATCCGTTTAAATTTTGGTCAAAGGTAGGTATAATATTAATGACTAGCCATAGCATATTTTAGGTAAAATTATTTGTTGTTATCTTTTAAGGGTCAGTTTTAAGAAGTCCCCTAAAGCTACATTCCTATTCTCGTTCATATTTACTGACTATCATGGTTAATGCGCCATCCCCTACTACGTTGCAGGCTGTGCCGAAACTATCTTGAAGTGCAAATATTGTTAACAACAAAGCTGTCCCAACCTCATCAAAACCTAGTACCGAGATTACTATCCCTAGCGATGCTATCACCGTTCCACCTGGAACGCCTGGCGCACCTATGGCAAATACTGCTAATAAAATGATAAATAACACCATAGTGCCAACACTAGGCAACGTTCCATACAATAGCTGTGATACGGTCATCACAAAGAATACTTCTGTTAAGATTGAACCACATAGATGGATATTAGAGAATAACGGGATAGCAAAGTCTATGCTCCTCTTTTTAAGTATAGATGAACGTCGTGCAGCATCTAGTGATACTGGCAAGGTAGCTGCCGAGGACATAGTACCAATAGCTGTAAAATATGGAGGAGCATAATATCTTACTACTTCCCAAGGGTTCTTTTTACTGATAATAGCGGCTACTGTATAAAGTATTGCTAGCCACACAATATGCGCTATTAGCACTATCCCCATTACATTTATAAATATTGGCAATTGGTTTACTAACGCACCTTCATAGCTCAGAATACAGAAATTAGCGGCTATAAATAATGGCAGAACAGGTATCAATACGCGCTTAACTAGTAGTAAAACCATCTTTTGAAATTCGCTAAGAATATTTACAATAACTATTGAGTTACTCCACACTGCCGACAATCCTACCATTATTGCTAAGGCTAAAGCTGTCATTACACTCATAACAGGTGGTATATTCAACTCAAAGAGCAGATTGGGTAATTGATTTACAACCTCAGCACTCTCTTTAATATTCAGTTGAGGAATAATAGCATATCCCAACCCCATAGCCATAAAAGCAGCACCAATAGATGACAAATAGGCTAAAATTAACGCCAAGCCCAACAACTTAGATGCCATACGCCCCATCCCAGCAATAGATGAACCTATAAACGCAAGTATAATCAATGGCACAAAGAAGAAAATCAACTGCCCCAACAGATGCTTAATGGTAATAACCACATTCATTACCCCTACTCCTACATATGGACCAATCAATAGCCCCACAACAACCGCCAAAACCAACTTAAATAGCGTTGACGTAATAATCTTTTTTATCATATAATATTTCAGTATTTATAGGGAAGCCCCTAAAAACTAACCCTTAAAAGTAATAACAAATAATAAATCAGTTTTTTACTCCTGTCCATAATATTAACAACTTTAAATCGACAGGAAATGGAAAACAATCACCATAAACAGTTAACTCCGTTTAAATACCTACAAAATAATAATGATTAACCAACCTAATTAGATATTAGATTAGTTAATCATTATTATTATAGTAGTTATGAATTGTTTTTTATTTCATTGATTCACTAACCTCAATTACTTTGTTGAATACTCTTATTAGATTACCACTCCAGATTTTCTCGATATCTTCATCTGAGTAGCCACGTTCCATAAGTTCTGCTGTGATAGTAACTAGTTGCGATACATCCATACAGTCCATAACGCCGCCTCCGCCATCGAAGTCAGTACCTATACCTACATGATCAACACCTATTCTCTTAGCAATATAATCAATATGATCTACATAGTCCTTAATTGACGCATTTTGGTCAGGGTAGCTACTCTTGATTTTAGCTCTTCCTGCTCTAGCTTCAGCTCTAGCCGCTTCATCCTCTTTAGGTATCTTGCTATATACAGCATAGGCTGAATCTCTCTCAGCTTTATATTTAGGATTTTCAGGGAACTCTTTAATAAAAATATCCACCATACACACTTGAACAGTACCACCATTTTCCTTAATAGCATCTAACATTTCGTCTGAAAAGTTTCTATCGTGATTAGTCAGTTCACGTACCGAAGAGTGAGATGCGACAATAGGAGCTTTAGATAACTTAATAATATCAAAGAACGTAGAGTCCGAAGCATGCGAAACATCCACAACAGCACCTAATTTATTTAAACGCTCAACAACCTGCTCACCAAATGGTGACAATCCTCCCCAGTAATTATACTGTATAGTATCAGAAGATGAATCACAAATATTGTTATTTGTAGTATGACATAACCCAAATATACGTGCGCCCTTAGCATACAGTGTATCTATACGGTTTATATCATTACCGATTGGTAGTGAGTTTTCCATGGTTGGCATTATACCCAACTTACCTTGCTTCTTAAGCTCATACATATCCTTAGGCGATGAAACCATCCCAACAATATCTGCATTAGCTTTTGCAATAAATTGTATTGTATCATAGGTCTTTTTAGCATGTTCATACATTCTATCAACATATCCCTCCTCATCACGTTGATATGTAAATACTGCAAAACTACTAACATCTAATGAACCCTCTTTCATCTTGACAAAGTCAACACATCCGTCACTACGTTTAGTAACATCAAATGATTTACGCTCAAACAACATAGGAGTATCACTATGCGTATCAGCAGTTAAGATAGAACGTTGCAATGCCTCAGCACGCTCCATCAACGATGATTTTTCAACACATGACGACATAAAAGCCGCACATACCACACAACCAATTAAAATTAAATTTTTCTTCATACTAATTACGTTCAAAAGAACACCTAATAACATTAGCACGGCTACTGCTCCAGATACCCTTATTTATATATAAGATTAATAAATAACACTCATTTTTTACTTGAAACTACAAAGATATAAATAGTCGCCTACAAAATATCATATTTAAACAATAATTCACACCTAATGGAGTTTTAATTACTATAAGGGTATTATAAGCCAAATAAATCACCCCTAATCAAGCTCTGTGTAAAGGGCTTAATTAGGGGTGATTTTATGTATAGATGAATCCTGTGAGAGTTATTCTGCTTCGTCGTCGTCGCCCTCTTCTGGTTTCATGTTGTGGAAGACGTTTTGTACGTCGTCGTCATCTTCAAATTTCTCTAGGAGTTTCTCGATTTGGACACGTTGTTCAGCTGTTACCTCTTTTACATCATGTGGGATTCGTTCAAACTCGGTACTAGTGATTTCAAAACCATTCTCCTCTAGGTGTTTTTGGATATTTGAATTTTCTTCAAATGCTCCGTATAACACTATATCTTCACCATCTTCCTCTAGCTCATCTACTCCGTAATCTATTAGTTCAAGTTCTAAATCGTCAATAGATACTCCATCTTTAGCTTTGATTTTGAATACACATTTATGGTCAAATAGGAATGTTAATGAGCCAGATGTTCCTAATGAACCTCCTAGTTTATTAAAATAGCTACGTACATTGGCTACGGTACGTGTATTGTTGTCAGTAGCTGTTTCTACTACGATTGCTATTCCGTAAGGTCCGTATCCTTCAAATAATACCTCCTTAAAGTCGGTGTAGTCTTTTTCAGTTGCTTTCTTGATAGCGCGTTCTACGGTATCTTTAGGCATATTGGCTGCCTTTGCATTTTGCATTAAGGCACGTAAACGTGGATTTACGTCTGGGTCTGGTCCGCCTGCTTTAGCGGCAATAGTTATCTCTTTTCCTAACTTGGTAAATGTTTTAGCCATACTACCCCAGCGTTTCATCTTTCTTGCCTTGCGGTATTCAAATGCTCTTCCCATCTTTATATTTCTCCTTTATATTGTATAATTTAAGTTTTTATTATCTTAGTTGCGCATTTAGCTCTTTACCTAAGTTGGTAATAATTTTCTTCATTACTGATTCAATCTCCTTCTCTTGAAGTGTTTTTTCATCATCTTGAAGTATGATACTTACGGCGTAAGAAACTTTTCCTGCCTCGATGTTTTTACCTTGATATACATCAAATAGTGTAATATTACGTAATAGTTTACGTTCGCTCTTACGTATTACAGCTTCTATTTCAGCAAAACTTACGCTACTATCAATCAATAGTGCTAAGTCACGTTTTACTGGCTGTGACTTAGGTAGGTTCTTATATTGAACTTTATTTTTTAATGCTAATTTAAGCATTACGTTCCAATTTAGTTCAGCATAAAATACCTCTTGGCTTATATCCATCTTCTTTAGGATAGCTTGTTTAACGATACCCATTGTTCCTAGTACCTTTCCACCGCGATTAGAGTATTCTAATGCTACTGAATAGATATCGTTGCTAATTTTGTTAATAACTAAATCGTTTTGGTTAATACCTAGACGTGTCATTATATTCTCAACATTAGCTTTTAGGTCATAAACAGTTACCTTTTTATATGCGTCGTGCCAGTTACCATCTGCCTTACCACCTGTCATCCATAGTGCTAATTGTGATGTTTCGGTGTATGCTTTTAATGGTGCTTCAGCAGTTGTTTCAATCGCGCTGTCATATTTATAACAGTTACCAAATTCATACATCTTGTTATTCTCAATACGTCGATTGATATTGTGCGATAAACTCTCTAACCCACCGAATAGAAGAGTTTGGCGCATTACACTCAAATCGTTACTTAATGGATTAAGTAGTTTAACTGCATTACTCTCAGGGTAATCTGTTAAATCACTGTAATATGATATGGCTGTTAGTGAGTTATTAAGTATCTCATTGAAGCCTATTGCAGTTAACTGCTCTGAGATTAGGGCTTGTAGTTCATTACTCTGATCGGTTACGCTCTTATATGAAAGTGTAGCATGTACGCGTTCAGATATCTCAACATTGTTGTAACCATATACACGTAAAATATCCTCAATAACATCACATGGACGAGTTACGTCAACACGATATGTTGGGATTGATAGTGAAAGTGAAGTTTCAGTTTCTGCATCAATAGAAATTTCAAGACTTTTAAGGATAGTTTTAACCATATCCTTATCAATCACCTTACCTATTAGGTTATTTACATGTGTGTATTCTAACTCTACCTTAGGCATTGGAATTGGTGTTGGATAGATATCAACTATTTCACCACAAATTTCACCACCTGCTAGCTCCTTAACCATAAGTGCAGCTAATTTCAATACATAGATAGCGTTGTTAGGATCTATACCACGTTCAAAACGGAAAGATGAATCGGTACTAAGTCCATGACGACGTGCAGTCTTACGTACCCATGTTGGGTTAAAGTAAGCTGACTCTAACATAATATCAGTTGTAGTTTCAGTTACACCTGAATCTAAACCACCGAATACACCACCAATACACATAGGTTCTTCTGCATTGCAAATCATTAAATCACGATCAGATAGTTCACGTTCAACACCATCAAGGGTTGTGAATTTAGTTCCTGCTACTACACTCTTAACGATAACTTGCTCACCTTTAATCTTAGCTACATCAAAACAGTGCAATGGTTGACCCATAGCGTGTAGTAGATAGTTAGTTATGTCAACAATATTATTAATTGGGCGTAAGCCTATAATGTTTAGTGCATCTTTCATCCATTGTGGTGACTCCTTAACTGTTACATTACGCATAGTGACTGCGGCGTAACGTGGAGCAGCCTCACTATTCTCAACAGTTACTTTAACAGCTCCCTCAGCTTTCTCTATCTGGAATGTATCAACACTAGGACGATGTAGATTACACTCCTGACCATGACGTGTTAGATAAGCAGCTATATCACGAGCCACACCATAGTGTGACGATGCATCAACGCGGTTAGGTGTCAAGTCAACCTCTAACAGATAATCGCTAGTGATATTGTAATATTCAGATGCTAGAGTTCCTGGATGTACAGTTTCTGGCAATACTGTAATACCTGAATGGTCTGTGCCAACACCTATCTCTACTTCGCTACAAATCATACCGAAAGACTCCTCGCCGCGGATTTTAGATTTTTTGATAGCAAACTCCTTATCACCATCATATAGTTTAGTGCCTACTGTTGCAACTACTACATGTTGTCCAGCAGCTACATTAGGTGCGCCACAAACTATTTGTGTTGGTGCGCCATCACCTAAATCAACTGTTGTAACGTGTAGATGGTCACTATTGGGATGATCAACACATGTAAGCACTTTAGCTACTACAAGTCCTTTTAGTCCCCCTTTGATAGATTCAACCTCCTCTATGCTTCCTGTTTCAAGCCCTAAAGATGTTAATGCCTCAGCTAATTGCTCAGGTGTTAGGTTGATATCAATATACTTCTTCAACCATTTATACGAAATATTCATATCGTTATTTTATCTATTTTTTATTCTTACTCCTATTAACATTTACCGCATACCACCTCACGATAAATAATTCTCGCAAATTTACAAAGAAATAATTAAAATGGGATATCTTTACAATAATATTATCTTTTTAAACTGCAAACTCTCTAAAACATTGCTATTTTATTTAATTATTTGACAAAGAATGCGTACATTTGTCCTTAATATATTTATTTTACAGATCTATGAGTATTTTAGAATTAAGCGAACAAGAGATTGTAAGACGTAATAGTTTAGAAGAATTACGTAAAGTGGGAATTGAACCATATCCAGCAGCTGAATATAAAGTTACTGGCTATACAACTATATTAAAAAAGGAGTTCAAAGATGATGAGCCCCTTAAAAATGTATCTATTGCGGGGCGTATCATGAGTCGCCGTGTTATGGGTAAGGCTTCATTTATCGAACTTAAAGATAGTGAGGGGAGAATGCAAGTTTACATTAACCGTGATGACCTTTGTCCAGATGAAGATAAGAGCTTATATAATGTAGTGTTTAAGAAACTATTAGATATTGGTGACTTTGTCGGTATCGAGGGGGAAGTTTTCCGCACTCAGATGGGTGAGATATCAGTCCATGCTCGTAAATTAACTCTATTGAGTAAATCTATCAAACCTCTACCTATTGTTAAGGTTAAGGATGGTGTTACTTATGATGCATTCTCAGATCCTGAATTACGTTATCGTCGTCGTTATGTTGACTTAGCAGTTAATGAGGGTGTTAAGGAGATTTTCATGAAACGCACCAAGGTGTTTAACTCAATGCGTGAATTTATTAACGCCGCTGGTTGTGTTGAGGTTGACACTCCTGTACTTCAAGCGATTCCTGGTGGTGCTACTGCACGCCCATTTATCACTCACCATAACGCATTAGATATTCCATTATATCTGCGTATTGCTAATGAATTGTATCTGAAGAGATTAATCGTTGGTGGTTTTGATGGTGTATATGAATTTTCGCGTGACTTCCGTAACGAGGGGATGGATAGAACTCACAACCCTGAATTTACAGTTATGGAGCTTTATGTCGCTTATAAAGATTATAACTGGATGATGGATTTCACTGAGAGGATGCTTGAAAAGATTGCTATTGATGTCAATGGCACTACTGAGGTTCAGATGGGTGAGAACGTGATTAGCTTTAAAGCACCATTCAAACGTATTACCATGATTGACTCTATAGCTGAACATACAGGTATAGATATCAACGGTATGGGTGAAGAGGAGCTACGTGAGGTTTGTAAGAAATTAGATATCGAAGTTGACGAAACAATGGGTAAAGGTAAACTTATTGATGAAATCTTCGGTGAGAAATGTGAGGGTAATTATATCCAACCAACATTTATTATTGACTACCCTATTGAGATGTCACCACTGACTAAACGTCACCGTAATAATCCTGAATTAACTGAACGTTTTGAACTTATGGTTAATGGTAAGGAATTAGCAAATGCTTACTCTGAGCTTAATGACCCAATTGACCAACGTGAACGCTTTATGGATCAATTACGATTATCAGAAAAGGGTGATGATGAAGCGATGTTCATTGATCATGACTTCTTACGAGCATTGGAATATGGTATGCCTCCTACGGCAGGTATAGGTATAGGTATGGATAG
>JAWXTT010000025.1:0-18371 GCA_044433325.1 Bacteroidales bacterium | reverse complement strand
TTCATCTTCGCATTTTACAAAATGCACCGTAGGCACCGCTACGCTCACATTTTGAAAAATACAAATCTAAAGCATCAAAATAAATAATCGAATAAAACCAATTATTAGAAGTCCCCTATAGAATATCCAATTTGCTACAAATAATTAACTTAGCAAAAAATATCAAATTTATATATTTATGGCAAGTGTAAAGATAAAACTACGTGAAAATAAAAATAGACCTCAGCTAGGAACATTATACATACAAATAATTCACAACCGCAAAAGCAAACAGTTATGTACCGATATCATCATACATAATAAACAGTGGAACAACATTACATCTACTCCAATAATCTGCAATAATAGCGATCATAAACGTTTAGAGGGTATGCTGACCAAGTTAGACTCCACCATCAACTACTTAGAAAATAAAAAACAACCCTACACCGTAACCGATATAATCTCCACCTATAATAACTATCATGTACGATGGTTTTTCAACTATATGGAGCAGACCATTGAGAATCTTCAGAGCTACGGAAAAGAGCGCACAGCCGAAACCTATATAGCCGCACTACGTAGTTTCCGCCGTTTTCGCAAAGATAAGGATATAGAATTAAATCTGTTAGACAACAACATCATAAATAGCTATTACCGCTACCTATTTGATTTAGGGATAGCACCCAACAGCATAATATTTTATATGCGCATACTCCGAGCTACCTACAACCGAGCCGTTGATGACAATATAATACCCAACGCCAATCCATTCAAAAATATATCAACCAAGTCAGAGAAAACATTAAAGCGTGCCATAGCAGCCAAACAGATAAGAGCCATCCGCGACCTAGATTTAAGTAAAAGCCCAAAAATAGCATTTGCCCGTGATATTTTTATATTCAGTTTCTACACACGCGGAATGTCCTTTGTTGATATAGCCTATCTACGTAAACGTGATTTAAATGATGACACCCTAAGTTACAGACGACGCAAGACCAACCAACTCCTACATATACATTGGGAACAATGTATGCAAACCATAGTTGAGCGATACGCCCATCTAGCCACACACACACCCTACCTATTACCAATAATCACAGACCTAGAACGTGACCGTCACATCCAATATAAAACAGCCATTTACACCGTAAATAGCAAATTAAAACAGATAGGAAAAATACTAAAGATACCTGCCAACCTCACCACCTACGTAGCACGACACTCATGGGCAAGCATAGCGCACAGTAAAAATATCCCCCTATCAGTAATTAGTCAAGGAATGGGACACGATAACGAGAACACCACACAAATATATCTTGCATCCTTAGACCGAAGTGTAATAGACAAAGCTAACAGACTAGTAATTAATAGCTTATAATCTTTCTAGCCTATTCTTTTCTCAAAAGATAGAAAAAGATGTAATACAAAGTTAGATGAAAATTTTATATCTTTTATTATCAATAAGTTAATATTAATTAACAAGATAAATATATCATAAATAATAAAACATACGTGTCATGTTTGCTTCAAAAAAAAACAAAATAAAAATATTTTATAATTATATCTAATTGTGTATCAGTTAGATATAATTTAATTTTAGTTAATTAGTAATCTTTTGAGAAAAGATATGAAAAATAATTAAACTAAAAATCAATAATATGAAAACAAAAGTTCCATTCAAACAGAAAATCAGTAAACAAATAGTATCACTATTCAACTTCCAAGGTAGAATTAATAGACGCAACTTTGCTATATCACTTATAGTATGCCTATTAACAATGGCAACAGCTATGGCTCTTAAAATAGAAGTAGGTGATAAATATATTATTCTACCACAATTACTAGATGTTGTCAAATATATAGGACTATATATTCTAGTATCTCAAGCATCCAAAAGATGTCACGATATTAACCATTCAGGAACATTCTTAATAATACCATTCTTAATATTTGCAATACTATTTATAAAAGGAAATAAAGGAGCTAACGCATACAGTGAACCCCCAACATCACCCACTATATAAAGATTTACTTAGGGGGACTTCTAATAATTGATTTTATTCGATTATTTATTTTGATGCTTTAGATTTGTATTTTTCAAAATGTGAGCGTAGCGGTGCCTACGGTGCATTTTGTAAAATGCGAAGATGAAGTATTAAAATAGAAAAGCGTTAAAATTCAATTTTTAGAAGTCCCCTTAGGTTAGTGGTTACATGAATATTTACCATTAAGTTTAAGGGGAGTTCTACAAACTGACCCGTAGAAATAATAACAAATTTAAAATGTCAGTTTTTAGAACTCTCCTTAAACTCTTTAATGGTCATTCCATAAACACGTTTAAAGCTATTTGCCAAATGACTACTATCTGAGAAATTTAGTTGATAGGCAATCTCCTTCAATGATTGATCAGTATGGCTAATATATGTTTCAGCCAATCGTAACTTAGCCTTAATCACATAATCAGCCAATGTTACCCCAGCTTGTCGCTTGAAATACTCTGAGAAATAACTCTTAGAAACACCAAAACGCTCAGCCAATACTGGAACACGTAACACCTCACTATTCAATATATTATTATTAATATGGCGCATCACCTGAGCGAAACGACCATCTGAACTATTATTAGCGGTATCGATATATCTACGTTCGACGTTTCTTGCTAAGATATTTAGTATAGAAGCAACTATACCTGAGATTATTGCTTCTGAGTAACTATCAGCACTTAGATACTCGTTATGTATAGATTTAATAGAATTAGTAATATAACGTCGCTCTGACTCAGATTCAATAATATCCCCTACTATCATATTGTAATTGGCTAATATGTATGAAATATTATCAAACCACAACTTGTAATTAGCCTGCAATTTATCTGTATGCTGAAAATAATAATCAGTAAAGCGTATAAAATAGAACTTAGTAGGCTCATCAATAGTAAATGAATGACAATTAAGTGGTGGTAACAGAAATATATTCCCCTCTCTATATTCAAATTGATTGCAATTAATACATTGGCGACCACTACCCTTCTCGATATAAACTATCTCAAAGAAGTTATTCTTATGGGGACGTTTCTCCCATCTATCTAACTCCTCGACATGAGTTTCAAAAATATTTTTAATTGACTTTATATTCATTGTAAAATTATTGGCTAAACAGTTATTTACACCACAAAAATAGAACAAAATATAGCAATAAACAAACATCATAAGCATATAGAGCCTAATTTGCTACCGTCTTTCCAATATAATTACAACCATTTCCTTTTATAATTCAATAATTAAATCTAAACATTGGTGTAACTTTGCTGTTACAATAATGATAAATAATTAATACAATTAATCGTATGGATGCAATTAAAGCAATAGAGCAGAGAAGAAGTGTACGTAACTTCACGAATGAAAAAGTTAATCACGAAACAATGAAGGAGATTATCTCATTGAGCCGTTGGGCTCCATCTTGGGCTAATTTTCAGATAGCACGTTACACACTTATTGATGATGAGAGTGTTATTGCTCAGCTAGCAACTGATGGTGTTAAAGGATTTGTTTATAATTTAAAAACCCTAGAGAAAGCTAAAGGGGTAGCTATCCTAAGTTTCGTAAAGGGTAAAAGTGGCAAGTTAGATGAGAGTAATTACGCAACCAACAAAGGTAATAGTTGGGAGGTATTTGATGCAGGTATAGCATGCCAAACATTCTGTCTAGCAGCACATATCATGGGCGTAGGCACATGTATAATGGGGGTAATAGATGACGTAAGTATTGCTAAAATCATCAACCTACCTGCCGAAGAAACAGTAGCAGCTCTAATAGTATATGGATATGAAGCAGGCAACCATGCTGCACCATCACCACACAAAGATGCTGAAGAGATAATGCGCTTTATCAGCAAATAACAAATAATAAGAGAGAGATTACCCACACACACACTAATTGTGAGGATTATCTCTCTCTCCTATTATTTATATGATAGTTCTAAAACCTATACGTTGCTCCTAATCTTAGTACAGATATACCATATCCTAATTCAGCAGTAGCAGCCCAATTATAATTAAAGTAGTAACTAGCTCCTACATTTACACCCCATAATAGACCAACATCACCACTAACATTTGCACCTAGCGTTAAACCACCTGATAAATCCCATGCGTCAATAGCATAGTGATACATACTTTTAACACCTACTAGAAAATATGAACTATCATCACCAATACCGAAACCAGCGGTACCACCCAATGTTACACACGATGCACTATTAATACCCCACAGAGCATTCTCATAGTTTAGGGTAATTGGAATACCATAACTACCACCAATACCTACCGTTGCTGATAAGGTTGATTCATTTACACTAATCTGAGCTGATGCTGCTGTAACTGAACATATTGCCATTACAATCAAAAATAAAATTTTTTTCATCGATTATTACATTAAAATTAAACTTTTTCTGCATCAAAATTATAAAATTTATCACTAAAAACCTACAATAATTTAGTTATTATTTCTACAAAATTACAAACAATAATGTATATTTGTCGTTACAAATAACATAAATCAGAACTAAAAAAAGGAATAATTATGACCGAACTTAAAATTATCGCAACAATAGTTGCTAAAGCTGACACTGACACTGAGATTTACGCTGCTCTACAAGCAGTAGTGAACGGAACACGTACCGAAGATGGTAACAAATCATACACACTACACCGCGATACCTCCAACCCTCTAAAATATGTGATTATCGAGGAGTGGAAATCACAATCAGCTATCGATACACATAATGCTAGTGACCATTTCCAGCAATTTATCAAAGATATTGAAGGGAAACTAGATTATATAGATGTAACAACAATCCAAGCAATTTAGAAGTCCCCTATACTTAACTGAGGAGTGACACATTTCGCGTCATTCCTCTTTTTTTGTAACTAAATATGCTTTTATGTGCAAAAAAATAGAGCTAAAGGATAGTTAATCAAAATAAATTTTATAATTTTGCTAGGGAAATAAACTAATACACTGCTATATGCGACACTTAACTTTAACGTTTGCAATCTTATTATGTATCCTTTCATCTTGTAAAGAGAATGATTGGCAATCAGAAACTAAAAAATTAATGGCTCAGGGTGAATTTAACGCAGCTGAAACAATGTTCAACTCACTACCCGAGGATGTTCGTAATGAAAGTTACACAACAATCGATTCGTTCCTAACAATCATGAGCCGTATCCGACTAGACTTCAAAGTAACTCCTGAAGATGGTAAAGCGGGAATCCGTGAACGTCTGCCAGAAGCTACCGATGAGGAATTTGAAACTTGGAAAGATAAAAAATATATCGAAACATTAACAATAGATGGCGTAGAGTGCTGGTTCCGTAAATCGGTAAGTAATTTCTGGCTACTTAACAGTGAGCTACCAGACTCGGTACGTAAACTTAACAATAGCCCTTCAACAGTAATAGCACAACGTCCTGGTAAAGCATCAGAACTAATAGCTATGGAACGTGACGCAAACAATGTAGCTGATTGGCGACGTAACACAATGAAATTTACTATCGATATCAATGCTAATGCAGTAGCGGAAGGTGAAATTATCAGAGCATGGTTACCAATAGCATTAGAGAACCAACGCCAAAATGATGTTATTTTTATTTCATCATCAGATCCAGCAACTATATCTAAAAATTCACCTCACCATACAGTATATATGGAGAAAGCAGCGGTTAAAGATAGTGTAACACACTTTGAGATTGTATTCGCATATAGCGTAGCAGGACAATATTGGCCTCAAAACGAACTAGAAGCAAGAATACAACCATACAACACTGAATCTGATGAATACAAAACATATACATCTGCAGTAGATCCACATATCGTTGTAGATGATAAAATGCGTGAACTGGCACAAAGTATAATAGGCGATGAAACTGAACCACTGAAACAAGCATCGCTAATCTATGATTGGATTGATGCTAACTTCCCATGGGCAGGAGCTAGAGAATACAGCACAATAGCTTGTATGCCACAATATGTATTAGATATTAAACATGGTGATTGCGGACAAGTATCACTACTATACATCTCAATGTTACGCTCAATAGGAATACCAGCACGCTGGGAAAGTGGTTGGGTAGTACGTGCTGATGGCAGTACAGGTTACCATGACTGGAGCGAAACATACTTTGAAGGTATAGGATGGATACCATGTGATATGTCATACGGATTACTAAACAATGAAGATTCTGCTGTACGCAACTTCTACAAATCATCACTTGACAATTACAGAATGACTAGCAATAGTGATATAGCATCACCATTAGAACCAGCTAAAAAATTCATCCGTAGTGAAACAGTTGATTTCCAATCAGGTGAGGTTGAAACAGCACAAGGTAACCTATATTACACCGACTGGAAATGTAAACTAGAATTAATTCATACAGAAGAGATAAAATAAACTTATTTAAAAAAAAATATGAGAAAAATTGCACATAAAGCACTATTTATTGCCTTAGCAATAGCAGCATCTAGCTGTGCAGCTAACGCAGAATCTAAATTAGATGAGATTATAAGCTCAGTAAAAAAAGAGGTAGCTCCTGATACTCGCACAACGATATGGGAGATCAGCTCAGAGAAGAAAGGTAGCGAATATATAATTACAGGTAAAGTTGACCGTGAGCAATCTAAAACGGAATTAATCAAAGCACTAGATGAAAGCGGCGTTAAATACTCAGCTGAAATAACTATATTACCAACTGGTGATAAACAATGGGGTATCATTGATTCATCAATAGCTAGCTTACGCGGTGATGGCAAACACTCTGCCGAATTAGTAACTCAAGCATTGGCAGGAACTCCAGTTAAAATTCTAGAAGAGAAAGGTAGCTGGTTACGTATTCAAACTCCTGACAACTACATTTCATACTCACCAGCAAGCTCAGTAACAGAGCTAACTGAAGAAGAACTAGCTGCTTGGAAAAAATCTAAACGCTACATAGTAACAGCTAACAGCACAATCATCACAGAAGAAGCTAAAGAAAATAGTGAAGTAGTTAGCCAAGTATATCTAGGTACAATCCTTGAAGAGGTGCCAACAACATTTGCAATTAAATATATCAAGGTTAAATTCATAGACAATCGTGAAGGATATATTAAAAAGAGTGATGTAGAGGAGTTCGCATCATGGTCTGAACAGAAATACAATCCAGAGCTAATCAACCGCACAGCACATAGCATGATAGGAGTTCCATATCTTTGGGGTGGATTCTCAACTTATGCTAATGACTGCTCAGGTTTCGCTAAACTTTGCTACTCAGCTAATGGTATTATCCTACAACGTGACGCATCACAACAAGCATTAACAGGTAATATTATTGATGCTAGTAACTGGGCTAAAGCTGAATTTGGTGATTTATACTTCTTCGGCGGAACACGCGTAACACACGTAGCTATCCACCTACAAGATGGTGAATATATCCATTCAAATGGTAGCGGACAACTAAAAGTGAATAGTGTTGACCCTGAATCAGATATATATACTGAATCTAAACTGCTTACAATTAGCCGTATTAAAGATTCAATAGGTACAACAGGTATAACAACATTTAAAGAACACCCTTGGTACTTCTAATAAACTAAATAACAACAAGTTAAAAACATAATAACTAATCACAATTATGAACAGACGTAAATTTATTCAAAACAGCGTACTTGGTATGATTGCAGTTGGTAGCCCAATTTCACTATCATCATGCGCTGGTACAGCCACTAAAAAATCATCTAGTGGTAACGGTTTAAAACTATCATTTAAACCAAACGAATTAAAGCTTAAACACGCTTTCAATCTAGCTAAATATCAACGTACTACTACCCCAGACGTGTTAGTAGAACTTGAATATGATGGAATCATTGGTTATGGTGAAGCATCAATGCCTCCATACCTAGGTGAAACTATCGAATCAGTATGCAAATTCCTTTCTAGCCTAGACTTAGGACAATTTAAAGATCCATTCCGCATGGAGGAAATCTTATCTTATGTTGACAATGTAGCTCCAGATAACCGCGCTGCTAAAGCATCTGTTGATATCGCATTACATGACATAGTAGGTAAACTTCTTAACCAACCTTGGTATAAAATCTGGGGTCTATCACCAGAGAAAGCTCCTGATACATCATACACAATCGGTATTGATACAGCTGACGTAGTACGTAAAAAAGTAGAAGAAGCATCTCCATACAATGTTATCAAAGTTAAGATGGGTCTTGAAAATGATAAAGAGCTAGTAAACATTATCCGCGAAGTATCAGACCGCCCTATCTGTGTTGACGTAAATCAAGGATGGAGCGACAAACATCACGCATTAGAGATGGCACACTGGTTACATGAACGTAACTGTTTATTCCTAGAACAACCAATGCCTAAAGAGATGATAGATGAAACAGCATGGTTACGTGAACGTAGTCCACTTCCACTAGTAGCTGACGAGTTCCTACAACGTATTCCAGACGTAACACGCGCTTATGGTGCTTACGATGCTATCAATATCAAATTGATGAAATCAACAGGTCTTTATGAAGGTTACAAAATGGGAGTACTAGCACACGGTTTAGGTATGCGTGTAATGGTAGGTTGTATGACTGAAACATCTTGTGCTATCACAGCGGCTTCACATATTGCTCCTATGGCAGACTGGTGTGACCTAGATGGACACCTATTAATTGCTCCTGCGGAGGATTCATTTGAAGGTATGCAAATTGTTGATGGTAAAACAATTATCCCAGACCGTCCAGGTATCGGTGTAATCAAACGTGAAAAAGGTTATAGAACAGTATAACAACACTTTAGAGGTATGATAACAGACTTCAGACTCAAAGTATTTGTTACAGTAGCTGAAACTATGAGTTTCACTAAATGCGCTGATATACTACATATCAGCCAACCAGCAGTAACAAAGCATATTAAAGAGCTTGAACGTCATATCAGCAAACCCCTCTTTATACGATTAGGAAGTAAAATCGAGATATCGGAAGCAGGCAAAAGCCTGCTTCCTTTCGCTCGTAACGTACTCAACAGCTACATGCTATTAAATGAATCCGTCGCACCTGAGAACACAACTGAGATTGAAGGCACACTACGCATCGGAGCTAGCACAACCATATCACAATATTTATTACCACGCATACTTGCCCTATTCCATAAGATTTACCCAAAAGTAGAGATAATAGTCCTTTCAGAGAATTCCGAAGAGATAACCAACTCATTAGTAAACCAAACTATTGACTTTGGTATCGTTGAGGATGATATAAAAAAACCATCCCTACACTACCAATCATGGGCTAAAGATGAGATAGTATTAGTTACATCCACACTAAACAAGAAACTCAAGGAGGATATAATTGATATCCAATTACTTACCAAACTACCATTAATAGTCCGTGAAACAGGCTCAGGAACACTATCAGTAATAGAACACGCATTAAATCAGAAAGGGATAACACGTAAAGATATAAATATCCAAATGCAACTAGGCAATAGTGAAAGCATTATACGATATCTACAACACTCGGACTGCTACGCACTAATATCCTTAACAGCAGTAAGCGAAGCACTAACTAATAACAAGCTACGAATAATAGATATTAGTGATATAAATATCCATCGCCAATTCCGTTTTGTATATCTTCATGGCACTACATCACGCCTAATCGAACGCTTTAAAGAATTTTGTATTAAGAATTATAACCAATAGTTATAATCAATCACCATTTATTGCTTGCAAGGTTATACTTAACAAATTAACTTTGCAAAAAAATAATTACACAAACAAAATGGAAACATCTAACCAAACATTAGCTAAGAAAGTATTATTTATAGCAATAATACTACTATGCCTAGCACCACTAGCCTATAAACCAATAGGTGATTATGTAAACGCCCCAACAGCATTAATTGCAGGATTCCTATTCACATTACTATTAGGACACCCATTCAGCAAACTAAGTGGCAAAGCTACATCGCTACTACTTAAAGCATCAGTGGTAGGTCTAGGTTTCGGTATGAACGTAAACTCGGCAATAGCAGCTGGTAAAGATGGTATAGGACTAACCGTCGCATCCATCACCATAGTATTAACACTAGGTTACTTTATTGGCAAAGCATTAAAACTTCCACGCAAACTATCACACCTAGTATCTTCAGGGACAGCCATCTGTGGAGGTAGTGCCATAGCAGCAGTAGCACCAGCCGTTGAAGCTGACGAAAAGGAGATATCAGTATCACTAGGAGTAATATTCCTACTAAACTCAATAGCACTACTAATCTTTCCAATAATAGGACACACACTAGGGATGAGCGACCATGAATTTGGTCTATGGAGCGCAATAGCCATCCACGACACCAGTTCAGTAGTAGGTGCAGCATCAGCATACAGCCCAGAAGCACTAGATGTAGCAGTAACTGTCAAACTAGCTCGCGCTCTATGGATAATCCCACTATCCATACTATCAACCATACTATTTAAAAGTAAAAACAGTAAAGTTTCAATCCCATGGTTCATAGGATTCTTTATCATAGCAATGCTACTAAACAGCTACATCCCATTCTTAACAGAATCAGGAATAAGCTCATGGATATCAGCAATCTCTAAGTCCTTCCTAGTGGTAACCCTATTCTTAATAGGCGCATCCCTATCAATAGAGAAAATCAAATCAGTAGGCTACAAACCTCTACTCTTAGGCGTAATCCTATGGATAATAATCTCCATCCTATCACTAGTAACCATCATGTACATCTACTAACCCCCACCCAATCAATAGACAAAAAAATAGGAAGTAATACCCTTATTTGATTACTTCCTATTATTTTGTTTATATATCAGTGGTTTTTACATATAACCACGAATGATACCACGTTTAGAGTTACGAACAAATAGTATAATTTCGTCACGCTCCTTGCTAGCAGGCAATTCAGCCTCAATACGTTCCACCGCATCTGAGTTATTCAATCCTGATAAATATAGGTACCTGAAAATCTCCTGTATCTCACAAATTTTATCATTTGAGAAACCACGTCTTCTTAACCCAATAGAGTTAACTCCTGCGTAAGTAATAGGTTGTCTTCCTACCTTAACAAATGGAGGGATATCCTTATTAACCAACGCCCCGCCCTGTATCATTACATGTGGACCAATATGACAAAATTGGTGAATCAATGCTCCACCACCAATAACAGCATAATCATCAATTATCACCTCACCAGCTAACTGTGTAGCATTAGAGATAATTACATTGTCACCGATAATTGCATCATGTGCAACATGTGTATAAGCCATTATCAAACAGTTATTACCCACTACAGTCTTACCCTTAGCAGCTGTACCTCTATTTACAGTAACACACTCGCGGATAATAGTGTTATCACCAATGATAGCTAAAGTTTCCTCTCCATTAAATTTTAAATCTTGAGGAATACCTGAAATAACCGCACCTGAATGGATTACACAGTTTTTACCAATTCTAGCACCCTCTAGGATAGTTACATTACTACCTATTCTAGTACCTTCACCTATCTCAACATTTTGATCAATAGTTACAAAAGGGTCAATTACCACATTAGCAGCAATCTTAGCTGCAGGGTGTACATATGCTAACGGTTGTTTCATATTATCAATATTTTATTTGTTTTTAATAATCTGAGCCATAAACTCAGCTTCAGTAACAATAGTTTCTCCGACAAACGCATATCCCTTCATCACAGCGCAACCACGACGCATTTCTGACATTAATGACAAATGGAAAATAATAGTATCACCAGGAACTACTTTATGTCTAAACTTAACATTATCAATTTTCAAGAAGTAAGTTGAGTAACGTTCAGGCTCATCAACTGAGCTTAACACCAACAATCCACCCACTTGTGCCATGGCCTCAACCAATAATACACCTGGCATAACAGGCTCTTGTGGGAAGTGACCTTGGAAGAATGGTTCATTAGCTGTAACACTCTTAACACCAACAATATAGTTATTATCCTCCTTTTCTATAATCTTATCGACCAAAAGGAATGGATAACGGTGTGGAAGTAACTCCTTAATCTGATTAATATCAAAAACAGGCGTAATACTAGGATTATACACAGGAGCTTGTTTCTCTTGACGACGCATCTCCTTACGTATTGAACGAGCAAACTTGTTATTAATAGTGTGACCTGGACGTGTTGCAATAATTCGACCCTTAAATGGACGACCAATTAAAGCTAAATCACCTAATAAATCCATCAATTTATGTCTAGCAGGCTCATTATCATAAGCTAATGGTCGCTCGTTAATATAACCATATTCTGAAACCTGTTTACGCTCAACTCCCATCATATCAGCCAAAGTATCTAATTCACTTTGTGCAATAGCTGAGTCATATATAACGATAGCATTATTTAAATCACCACCTTTAATTAAATTATTCTTAACTAAAGCCTCAATTTCACGCACAAAAACGAATGTACGACTTGCAGCAATCTCTGCACCAAAATCATCCATCGATTTAAGTCGTGCGAACTGATTAGATAAAACAGGTGAATCAAACTCAATCATAGTATCAATAGCGAAATCTTCATCAGGTAACGCCACGATAGAAGCACCAGTTGCTTCATCCGTAAACTCTATCTTATGTTTAACTGTATAATACTCCTTATCAGTGTTCTGTTCAGTATATCCTACTTCAGCAATCTTATCTACAAAAACCGAAGCACTACCATCTAAGATAGGCATTTCTGCTGCATTAATCTTAATCAAACAGTTATCAATTCCTGCTGCATATAGGGCAGCTATAGCGTGTTCAATTGTACTAACCTTAACATCACCCTTAGCAATAACTGTTCCACGTGTAGTTTCAACAACATTTTCAGCAAGAGCATTAATAATAGGCTCACCCTCAACATCTATACGTTGAAATTTATATCCGTGATTCTCAGGAGCTGGATTAAATGTAGCTTCTATCTCTAGACCTGTATGTAAGCCTTTTCCGCTAACACTAAACGCCTCCTTTAATGTACGTTGTTTCATATTATTATATATCGTTAATTATTTCTTAATCATCTTTTTTATCTCAGCGACCTCAACATTAAGTTTGCCCAAGTTTTTCACATAAACATTACGTCTAGCAAACTCGCTAGCATTAACTGCAGGGAAACCCATTAGCTTATTATTAGAAGACACACTACTGTTAACCCCAGCCTGACCAGCAATCATATTTTCATTACCAATAACTATATGACCAGCAATACCCACTTGTCCACCAATCATATTATTACTACCAATCTTAGTAGAACCAGCAATACCCGACTGAGCAGCCATTACGGTATGCTCACCAATCTCAACATTATGTGCAATCTGAATCAAGTTATCTAGTTTCACCCCTTTGCGTATAATCGTGCTACCCATAGTAGCTCTATCAACGGTAGTATTAGCTCCAATCTCCACATCATCCTCAATTATAACATTTCCTATCTGAGGAATCTTGTGATAATCGCCATCAACAGGAGCGAACCCAAAACCATCACTACCAATAACTACACCTGAGTGTAAGATTACATTATTACCAATAACTACATCTGAATAAATCTTTACTCCAGCATATATAATCACGTTGTCGCCAACGGTTACATTGTCACCAATATAGCATTGTGGATAAATCTTTGCATTTTCACCTATCTTAGATGATTTAGCTATATAGGTAAATGCTCCAATATAAACATCCTCCCTTTTAGTCAACTCATCAGTAATATAGCATGGTTGCTCTATTTCATCCTTATGAATCTTACCCTTAGTAGCCATCTCCATAAGTATAGCTAATGAAAGATATGGATTTTCAACCTTAATAAGCGTAGCCTTAATATCAAGTTCAGCAACAAAAGTTTTATTAACCAAAACCACTGATGAATCCGTAGTATAAATATACTTAGTATATTTAGGATTAGATAAGAATGATAAAGCCCCTTTATGCCCATGTTCAATCTTAGCAAAAGTATTAACCTTCACGGATGCGTCACCCACGACCTCACCATTTAATATTACTGCTAACTCCGCAGCTGATAATTCCATATTATAAATCTTATATTAGACTTGCAAATATCGCACTTTTTTTCTTAACCAGACTAAACAACACTCTTAATTTTTTTAAATTCTTTAGAAGATAAGGTAGATTTATCATCACCTATATACAATATTCAAAACTTAAAGTATAAATCAGATGAGATTATAGCTATAAATTACTAAATTTGACATATAAATAATATAAAAAGCAGTAACTTTTATCTTATTTTTTTGTAAATTTGCACACTTACTTAATAAAAACATTAACTAGATATTTATTTTAATACGAATAAATATAAATAACAAATTATGAAACCACTTCAAGCCAAATTAGCTCAATACCAAGAGCCACAAAAAGCAAAAGCAGCTGGTATCTACCCATACTTCCGTAAAATCGAAAGCGACCAAGACACCGAAGTAATAATTAATGGGAATAAAGTCCTAATGTTCGGCTCTAATAGCTATTTAGGATTAACTAACCATCCTAAAATTAAGGAAGCCGCTATCGCTGCAACTAAAAAATATGGAACAGGATGTGCAGGATCACGATTTCTTAACGGAACATTAGATATACATGAAGAATTAGAAGCTAGACTAGCTAAATTCGTAGGTAAAGATGACGCTATAATTTATTCAACAGGATTTCAAGTAAACTTAGGTGTTGTTTCATGTTTAACAGGTCGCCAAGACTATATACTATGGGATGAACTAGACCACGCATCTATCATTGAGGGTCGCAGACTATCATTCTCACGCCAAGTAAAATATAAACATAACGATATGGAATCGTTAGAGAAACAATTAGCAGCTTGTGAACCTGATAAAGTCAAGCTAATAGTAACAGATGGTGTGTTCTCAATGGAGGGAGATGTAGCCAACCTACCTAAGATTACAGAGTTAGCTAAGAAATATAACGCCAACATAATGGTTGATGAAGCACACGGTATAGGTGTATTTGGAGCGCAAGGTCGTGGTACATGTAACCACTACGGTGTAACTGACGACGTTGACTTAATAATGGGAACATTCAGTAAATCATTCGCGTCATTAGGGGGATTTATTGCATGTGACAAGGAGGTTTCAAACTTCCTACGTCACCACTCACGCTCATATATATTTAGTGCAAGTATCACACCTGCATCAACAGCAGCAGCTAATGCTGCCCTAGATATTATGGAGAGTGAACCAGAAAGAATAGCGCACCTATGGGATGTAACTAACTATGCACTTAACGGTTTCCGTGAACGAGGGTTTGAGATAGGTAACACCTCAACACCAATTATCCCACTATATATACGTGACAATAACAAAACATTTGCAATCACACGCGATTTATTAGCTGAGGGTATATTTGTCAATCCTGTTGTATCACCAGCCGTAGCACCACATGACACATTAATACGTTTCAGCCTAATGGCAACTCACACTATGGAACAGGTAACATACGCATTAGATAAAATCGAAAAAATATTCAAACGTTACGATGTGATTAAGTAAGCGTTAATAATAAAAAAAGTAATGGCTACATTAAAATATTTTAGTGTAGCCATTGTTTTTGTTAGCAATAAAATTTGTATCTTCGCATAAGAATAAACAACTAAAAATTTTAGAAATATATAATTATCACTATGGTATATAGATTCTACATTGTCTCAGATGAAGCAGACAATTTCAAACGAGAAATATCAATAGATGCAGATGACAACTTCCTATCATTACGTAATGCTATATTAGATAGTGTAGGTTATGCTAAGGATCAGATAGATTCATTCTTCATCTGTGATGATGACTGGAGTAAACGTCAAGAGATTACAATCATGGATATGGGTACAGACTCAGAAGATGAAATTTGGATTATGGATGAAACTCCTATTAGTGAACTTATAGAGGATGATGGACAGAAACTAATATTTGTTTTTGACTATATCTCAGATCGTGCATTCTTTATGGAGATGAAAGAATCTATCCCAGGTAAATCATTAACTGAACCATTATTGCAAACTAGCCAAGGAGATGCTCCTGCCCAACTAATGGATATAGATATCGTTACTGAGAAAGCTAAACCAACCAAAACAGCTAGAGTAGCTAGCGAATTTGATGACCTAGACTCAGACTTCTATGGTGATGAATCATATAACGATGACGAATTTGAGGCAGCAGGTTTCGACGATTTTAACTTTGATGAAGAGTAAAGGGGACTTCTAAAAACTGACCCTTAAAAATAAGAACAAATAAAAAATGGGAGAAATGCAACTGTTTCATCAATCTTTAAGCGATATTTTGGCTTCTTTTTCACCTTTTTATCTTCACATAGCTCGCTATGCTCAGATAAAGGCGGTAAAAAATTAGCTCAAAATCTCATCTTAAATATTGATAAATCAGTTTTTAGAACTCCCCTAAAAACATTAATCCATGAGAAAGATATATAACCTATTATTTACATTACTAATTTTAGGTGTAACAACAATCTCTTTATACGCTCAAATTGGAGTTAAACCAAAGATTAATACACCAACAGAGCCTGTAAATATGCCAATAATTGGAGTATCTGCAACATCAGATAATGTTGCATCTGCTCCAATAACATATATAAAAGCTATAAAAAGAGCAGGCGGCGTACCTATTGTTATCCCTATAACAACCTGCGAGGAGCAGATAAGTGCTATACTAGCCATTGTAGATGCGGTGGTTATGACTGGGGGTGAAGATATATGCCCATCTTATTATGGTGAAGAGCCAATTAGAGCTTTAGGGGAGGTTGTTCCTATTAGAGATACATTTGATTATAAACTAATTCGTATGACAGTAAACGAGGGGTTACCTCTTTTAGGTATTTGCCGAGGCGAACAGATCTTAAATGTTGCATTTGGTGGCACACTTTATCAGGATATTCCATCGCAGAAAAAAGATAGCTTTATTAAACATAGCCAAAAAGCCCCAAGAGAGTATGGCACACACTCAATTACAATAGAAAAGGAATCTCTACTAGAGAAACAACTAGGGTGTAATGAAATTTATGTAAATAGCTTCCATCACCAGGCAGTAAAGGATATTGCCCCAGGCTTTAAAGCAACTGCTTTTGCGGCAGATGGTGTTATTGAGGCTATCGAGATGATTGATAACAACAAGGTTTGGGGCGTTCAGTTCCATCCAGAGGGACCAACCTCTGCTGGTGATGATGAATTTATTGGCATCTTCACCTACTTAGTTGAGTTGGCTAAAGAGAAATAATAATACTGAGTATAAAAAAAATAAATAGAACTCCCCTTTAGATAAATAAACTATCCCCACTAAAGCACATCACACCACGTGATATATTTGCTTTAGTGGGGATTATTATTATTTAAATGCAGATTAGTTTAAATCTATCTTATGATTCTCGAATTGCATAAATCTATAGAAAAGTTTAAACATTATTGATCTATTTTGCGTTATAATAAAAAATGATTATCTTTGTACAATATTGGTACACATTTTAAGTGGGACAATAATATAATAAATTTAAAACAATACAGTTATGCTAGTCATTAGTTCAAGAGAGTTTCGAGCAAATCAAAAGAGCTACTTCGATAGAATCGATAGTGGCGAAGAGATTATAGTGCAGAGAAAGGGGAATAAGAGCTATAAGATTTCGCCAATCTCTGGGGATGATACACTTATGAGTAAGAGTGAGTTTATAGAGAAAATCAACACCTCACTTAAACAGATTAAGGAGGGTAATGCAACTACTCTTAATGGTGAAGATGAGATTGCTAATTTTTTAGCAACACTTTAGAGGTATGTACAAACTTATATTATCCGAGAGAGCTAAAGAGGATATTGCCAAATTAAAACGCAATGAGCCAAATTCATTTAAGAAAATCAGTAAACTACTTATCGAGCTTACCCAACATCCACGTGAAGGCTCGGGGCAAGTAGAGGTACTTAAATACTTTAAAGAAGAGACATACTCCAGACGGATAAGTCAAAAGCATCGACTGGTTTATCGTGTTTATGAAGATGTAGTTGAGGTGCTTATTTTGTCGGCTTATGGTCATTATGATGATAAATAATCGCTTCAAATAAGTTTCAAAAAGATATTTTCAAGAGAAAGTATCTTTTTTTGCTATTATTTGCAACTTTGTACGTCTAATAGAGTAATCATTAACGGAACAGGAATTTAATAACTAAAAAACTTACCAAAAAAATTGGGTAACCAGTACACTAGACTGATTACCCAATTTATTATTTTAAATCTATTAGGATTATCCTAAGAAACCAAGGATTGCACCAGCAGCAACTGCTGAACCAATTACACCTGCTACGT
>JAWXTT010000024.1:0-18559 GCA_044433325.1 Bacteroidales bacterium | reverse complement strand
ATCTGTTCATCCCTAACAGCAATAGATTTACCTGATAGCTTAACCAAGATTGGTGAGGCTGTTTTCTATAACTGTACATCCATAACAGCAATAGATTTGCCTGATAGCTTAACCGAGATTGGTGAGGCTGCTTTCGCTGTCTGTACATCCCTAACATCAATAGATTTGCCTGATAGCTTAACCGAGATTGGTAGTTATGCTTTCTATTACTGTACAGCCCTAACATCAATAGATTTGCCTGATAGCTTAACCGAGATTGGTACGTATGCTTTCTATTACTGTACAGCCCTAACTGATATTAAGGTGAATTGGGAAACACCATTAACGGTTACTTCTTCTGATGTTTTCGTGACTTACACATCTGCTACATTATCTGTGCCTGTTGGTACATTAGAGGATTATAAGGCAGATTCATTCTGGGGGCAGTTCACTAATATAGTTGAGGATGCTAGCCTAGCTGTTGAGGATAATTTAATGGATGAAACTAAGGTATATGCTATTGGTGGTACGCTAATGGTTAGTGGTGCTGTGGATGGTGCTGCTGTTAAGGTTTATAACCTTAATGGAGTAAATGTGGCTAATGGCGTGGTATTGGATGGTGCAGCACAAGTTGAGCTACCTACCGCTAGTGGTATCTATATTGTTACTGTTGGAAACCAAAGTTACAAAGTGGTGCGCTAAGCGCACGTTGAAAGTTGCAAGTTAGACCTGTAACTTTGGGGTCGGTTGCTCTTCGCTCATTGCTCTTATATAACGCTTTCTCACAACATTAACTATTCTTACCTATTTCACAACAGTTAAGCTATTGCTAGAGGGCTCTTTCTGCTTACGCCCTCTAGCCTTTTTAAATACATACTTGAATTATTTTTTATAAATCTTTTTTACCTTAAATACTTGCTTATAAATCTGGAATTACTGGCATCGCGCCATGTTGTGTACATACGTATGCTGATACGCGTACTGCTTTCATATGTGCATCCTTGACGCTCTCACCCTTTAATAGGGATGCTATAAAGGTTGCTGTAAATGAGTCCCCTGCCCCAACTGTATCAGCTACCTCAACTTGCGGAGTAGCAACAAATGATACATTCCCTGGGGTAAATACATAACTACCATTTACGCCACATGTAAGAATCAACATCTCTAATTTATATTTACCTAATAGAATCCAGCACTTATCTTGTAGGTCGATACCTGGATAGCCAAACATGCGACTGATAGCAACTAGCTCCTCATCATTAATTTTAAGTACGTTGCAACGCTCCATTGAGTTGCAAATGGTTTCCTTAGTGTAAAACCCTTGACGTAGGTTGATATCAAAAATTTTATATTGCCCCTCGCCATTAGGCATTGTATCTAGGAATTGGTTAATAGTATCACGTGAAACTACACTGCGTTGTGCTAATGAACCGAAACATACTGCGCGTGTATCTTTAGCTAAACTCTTTAGAGCCTTAGTGAATGGGATATTATCCCAAGCTACACCCTCTTTGATATCATACATAGGAACACCATTTGGGTCGAGCTCAACCTGTACTGTACCTGTTGCGTATGGCAGACGTTCAATCTCGTATTTTAACCCTTTTTGATCGAACTGCTCTAATATCTCGTCTCCCAGTTTATCACTCCCTACGGCACTAACTACTCGCGAATCATAACCGAATTGTGATATGTGATACGCAAAGTTTGCAGGTGCGCCGCCAATCTTTTTACCTTCTGGAAGCACATCCCATAATGCTTCACCAATACCTACTATATATTTTCCCATAATCGTTATTAATTTTCATCTTTAATACGTGAGCCATACAGTGCGTAATATAATATCACTAACTCACAAATTATTACTAAACTCCATGTCCATCGCCATGAACCTAGGCTATCTGCCATAAACCCTTGTAATAGCGGAAACACTGCACCACCAAAAACCCCCATCATAAATACTCCTGATGCCTTAGATGTATATTCCTTTAACCCCTTAACAGCTAATGTAAATATCGCTCCCCACATAATAGAGTGGCAAAGACCTACACTAATCAATACCCATAGGTTATTAGTTAAGATAGCAATTGCTGTTAATAAGATAGCCAGAACTGCTACGGTTACTAATTGGGTACGCTCAGAGATTGAGTTCAAGAAGCTTGAACAGATACGTCCTACCATCAGTCCGCCCCAATAAAGTGTTGCCAATAGTGCTGGGATACCTAAATCTAATCCCCAAAGAACGATGTTATCACGACCGAAAAAGGATAACCCATCGCCATTCTCTAACAGTTCTATTGCATTTAGATTCACATTTACACCTATTGCAACCTCGGCACCTACATAGAAGAATATAGCTATTACGCCCAATCTCAGATGGCGGAAAGACCATATACTGCGCTGCTGTTTAACTGCACTATCGCCATAAGTACCCTCTATATTGGGTAGGTTTAATCTATATGTTATCAGTGATACAGCAACCATCATGATTGTCATTGCTGCAAATGGAACTATCAACTGTGATGATTCGACGCTATCTAACGCTACCCCTGCAAACATTACTCCTGTTACAAAGAATGGCGCAATAGTAGTACCGAATGAATTGATGGCACAAACGATACTCATACGTTGTACTGGTTGCGTATTAGGCAACTGATAGGATGCAACGTAAGGGTTAATAACTACTTGCAAAATTGCCGCTGCTGTCCCCATAAAGAATGAACCTAATAGGAATACAAAATATCCATAAGGGATATAATCTAACCCAATAACTACACCATAATCACTAAAATAGGTTGCAATGGCTGATGATGATAGGTAGAATACTAGCCCTAAAATCATAATCACTAAAGCCCTAATAAGTGTTGGCTTATAACCAAACTTATCAATCCATTTACCACCTAATGAGCTATTCAAAAGATATCCTAGGAAGAAGAAAAAGGATATTAGCGTAATCAGCGTATTACGTAGCTCTATCACTTCTGAAAGAAATGCAACTTGTAACGGTCCTTGCACCTGACCATTTATCGTAGTGAGAAAACCCACTATAAAGTAGATAAATGTCAATATTACAAATGGAGCTAATCCATATTTAAAATTATTCTCGTTTTTCATAGCGCGAATAGTTATTTATATTATCGACTGAAGTGTCTTCATTGCACCCTCACTCTTAATTCTCTCAACCAAAGATAGGTATAAATCTGTAAACTTCACAGAACCTGCTAACTCAACACTACTAAATACTGAGATATTTAGGAAATCCATAACGCTACCACCCTTGATAATATCCCAATCTGTAATTGTTAACCATGGTTCAAATATCTCGAAACTTTCGTTATTATCATCTGATTGATATTTCAGATAGTGACGGTATGCAGCAATTAGGTATGCTACACGTAACATATCATCACCATTAGCTATCATCTTAGATGCGATAGGCATAACATAAACAGGGAATTTAGATGCACCATCACCACATAGGCGTGCTACTTGATCGCTAACTGCGCTATTTGCGAAACGCTCGATAAGTGTTTTCTTATAAAGTTCTAAATCTGTATTGGTAGGAGCTGGAACATATTGCGTTACATCTGTATCCATAAATTCACGTACAAACTTCACAATAGTTGCATCTGCCATAGCAGCATCAACCTTGCGATATCCACTTAGCATTGATGGATATGAAAGTAATGTATGCGAAGCGTTTAATAGGCTAAGTTTCATATTCTCATAAGGAGCGACATCATCAGTAAACTCTACACCTACTGTTTCCCATGCAGGACGACCTGCAATAAACGTGTCCTCAACTACCCATTGGATATAATCTTCACAATATACTGGTGCGTTATCTTCTACATCTAATGTAGCGTTGATACGTTCGATATCAGCCGCAGTTGTAGCAGGGGTAATTCTATCAACCATACTATTAGGGAAAGTTACATTATCCTTAACCCACTCAGCTAATTCAGCATCTTGAGCTTTGATAAAAGCGGTAAATACCTTAGCTGTAACATCGCCATTGTGTTGTAAGTTATCACATGAAAGGATTGTTATTGCACCAACACCTGCATTTTTACGTCGTCTTAACCCCTCAGCGACGAACCCGAAAACCGTAGTTGGCTTTAATGGATTATTCAAGTCATGTTGGATAGCTTCGTTATCCATAATGAACTCACCACTGCTCTTATCTGTATTGTAACCACCCTCAGTAATAGTTAGGGTAATGATACGTATATTTTTATCTGCTATTTTATTGATTATCGCCTCTGAATCATCACCACTCCATAGTAGCTCCACTAATGAACCTATCCATTCAATATGGTTAACACCATCACGTCCACATACGGTTAATGAATAGATATTCTCTTGACCTTTAAGTGTGTTATATAATTTTTCATCTTGAGGCATAAGCATTGCACCACAAATTCCCCAACCTGCTTGGCTAGCGTCAGCTAATAGCTGATTAGTATATGACTCAAGGTGAGCGCGGTGAAAATTACCAACACCAAAGTGTAAAATTCCTGCACTGATATTTTCTCTCTCGTAATTTAATTTAGAAGTCATAGTCTTCATAGTTTTAATAATTTTATTAGGTTTGTTTGAAGCAAATTTACCCTCCCTTAACTATAAAATGAAAGCAACTTTACAAAAAATTAATGGGAACGTTTGCGGGAACGTTCCCAAAATCTGCAAACGTTCCCAATGTATAACAAACATCTAACGAAAAAGTATTATATTTGTAGAAATTCATAATATTAGCGAGCATGAAACGTGTAACTATTAAGGATATAGCTGAGTTTCTTACAATTTCGGTATCGACAGTATCTCGTGCATTAACGGGTGATAAAAATATCAGACAAGAGACAAAAGAGCGTGTAGAAACTGCTGCACGTGAGCTGGGATATAAACCAAATCCTGTTGCTACCAACCTAAAGTATGGAAGAACTAACACCGTAGGGGTGATTGTTCCTGAGATGGTAACTCCATTTGCTTCACAAGTAATAAGTGGTGTGCAGGAGGTGCTATACCAACATGGCATTAAGGTAGTAATAGCTGACTCAAACGAGTCATGGGAGCAGGAGCGCGAAAATCTAGCTATGATGGAACGCTTTATGGTGGATGGAATAATAGTAAACCTTTGTAACTTTAAAGAGAATCAAGATATTTATAAACAACTACAATCGCAAGGGTTACCAATGGTATTTTTTGATCGTATTCCGCACCAGATGGATGTATCACAAGTGATTGTTGATGATTATATCAAGTCATTCTTTCTGATTGAACGACTAATACTGGCTGGGCGCAAACAAATAGTACATTTTAAAGGACCTGATTATGTTTATAACTCTATCGAACGAGTACGCGGATTTAAGGATGCACTAAATAAATATCATATCCAGCCTGACCCAGAACTAATAATCAGTAGTGGCTTACATTTTGAGGATGGAGCGACAGCAATTCAGAAACTTATTGCTAAAGGGGTTAAATTTGATGCAATATTTGCCTTTACTGATACAGTGGCAATAGGGGCGTTAAATAAGTTACGTGAAATGGGATATAAAGTACCTACGGATGTGGCAGTAGCTAGCTTCTCAGGCACAATACTATCAACCATAGTACACCCACAACTAACCACAGTAACACCTCCATTGCAACAGATGGGCAACGAGGCGGCAAACTTAATCCTAGAGAAAATTAAGAATCCAGACGCACCAACACGCTCGATAGTACTAGATGCAACAACTAACTACCGAGCATCAACTGAGATTTAATTATAGGGACTTCTAATAAAGACAGATGGGTTAGAAGCATATCAACTTCTAACCCATCTGTCTTTATTTCTATTTAGGTATCTACTTAATAAACTTAACTGTTTCAGTTACTCCATTAATATTTACAGCAATCAGATATATACCGTTTGATAGTGATGCTAATGGCAACTCCACACTTCCTGTAACAGAGCCATTGTACAATACACCTTGTGATACACCTAATATATTATATACCTCAGCATACATATCCGCTGAATTAGCTATTGAAACCTTTAATATAGGATTATCAGTGCCTATTACTTGGATAGATGTTTCAGAGATATTATCCTCAATACCTGAACCTGTGCCTCCATACGTAAATGAAACTATATCTGTATAATCTGTTTTGGATACACCCTCACTACTATTATATGTTGCAGTTGCACGGATATAATATGTAGTTCCCTCCTCTAGGTTGCTGCTACTAATTTTTATATCACCACCTGCGGCTGATTGATATGCGAAGTCTGTTAATGTTTCGACATATTTAGTACGTGGGAATGAAGATGAAGAAGCTAACTCAAGATAATAGTATGATACTCCATCTTGACGCACAAATGTAATTTTATCCTCTGAATAGAAGTTACCACCCTCTTTAGGATATGCAAATACTGGTGTTGTGATAGCCAACTCCTCAGTGGTGAATGTTACTATATTTGATTTTTTTTCAATTCCATCTACTGTTACGCTTACTCGAGCATAATATGTTTTATACGATTCTAGAGTAAATGCAGGAACTTGACATGAACCAGTTGTTGATTCGGCTATATATTCGATATATGAATCGTCAAAAGAGGAACTGGTTGCTATCTCTAATGTATAATTAACTTGACCATCAGCAATCCATGTTATATTAGGATTAACAGATACTCCTGTTTCTAAATTAGATGGATATGTGATTTCTAATATTTGTGGAACTATTGTTGATGTTACTGATACTCCGTCGTTATAGTTATTAGCTTTACTACGAACTCTCCAATATAGTGTATCACCATTGCTCATGCCATCTATTGCGGTTGTAGTAACTGATGTTTCAGTTGTTTCAACTGTATAAACGTCACTAGAGAAATCTGCCACGGTTGACATCTCTACTTGATAGCTAGTTGCATTTGCTACGACATTCCATGTTAATGTAAATGGATCTGAAGTTATATCTCCATCTGATGGAGATACAATTGTAGCTGCTGCTAATTGACCAATAGTAACTCCTGCAAATGCAGCTGAATACTCATTACCCATACGATCTAATACAGCTACTGCGTATTTATAACCGCTCTGCTTGTCAGCAGGTATCTCATATTCAGTATCATAAGAGACTCCTAATAGATACTCAATATCTGGCGTAAAGTCTGCATCTGCAACTGTCGATGGTACAGCATAAACGGTGTAACGCACATTATCATAAGAATTCCATGTTAATCTATTGTTGCTTTCAGTTAATCCTGTTACTAATCCAGGGTTAGTTCCTGTTTTCCAAGTCATAGCTGGTAATAATGCAGGTTTTGTAAATACTGAAGTTCTAAGATAGTGACTGAAAAGTGGAGCTGTCTTATACAGATATTTAGCCGAATAGAATATTGAGCCAGGAGCTCCATCTAATGAACTTTCACGATTAATTATAATTTGATCTGCATATTCATCAAAATTACCATTGTTAGGACCTGTTGCTAATGTTTGGTTAATTAGGTTTGCTTCTAATTTAGTTAATCCTACATCTATACTATTTACAGCTGTTGATGAAGATGTCAATGAAGTAATAGAGTGTGATGAATAAAAATGACGACCAAATGTATCTGCTACCATACTCCACCATGGTGCTACCGCTGAATAGTCAGTACTATTACCGATAGTCCAATATATCTGTGGTGAGATAAAGTCAACTGTATGGCTACTAATCCAAGCAATAGGGTCAGAGTATATATCATTATATTGCCAGTCACTACCTGGGCTAGGTGTGATACCATAGCTACTAGCTACATCAGCATCAGTACAAGCTACACCTGCAGGTGAAACGCCAAAACGCACCCACGGTTTAACCTCTTGAATCATATTATAAACATCAGCAATCATCTGATTTACATTATAACGACGCCAATCTGCTTGTCCTAATGTGCCACCCTCAGCTAAATATTCATTATACAAATCCTCATCTTGAGTATAATCAGTACCACTAATATAGAAATAATCATCGAATAGTATTCCATCAATATCATAGTTGGCTACTATCTCACGACATACATCTACAATACGTTTACGAGCATCTGCATTACCTGGGTTTAATATTTTATATGAACCAGTTGTTAATAACATTCCACTTGCCTCTAGCTCTTTATCTAAATCTGTACTCCATGCAGTACCTGTTGTGTAACGATATGGGTTAACCCATGCATGACACTCCATTCCACGATCATGACACTCCTCAACGGCGAATGTTAATGGATCATAACCAGGATCTAATCCACGTGTTCCACTTATATAACTAGACCATGGTTCATATGATGATTGATAGAATGCATCACACATTGAACGTACTTGCAGGTTAATTGCATTCATGTTATTGGTTTGCATTGAGTCTAACATAGTAGTTAGCTCTTTTTGTTGAGCGGCAATCTGTGTTTCATTTCCTGTTGAAGTAACCTTGGTTGTAGGCCAATCTAAGCTCCACACCGTAGCAACCCACGCACTACGCATTTCACGTTTTGGTGTTAAATAATCATCAGCCTTTGCCGTTACAGCGAAAGATGATATCATCATTACTGCCAAAATTAATTTTGATACTAGTTTCATTGATTTATAAGTTTATATATTGTATTTCAAGATTAAAATTAGTGCAAATATATTTAAAATATATCACAATTAAAAAGCAGAACTAATAATAGCCCTGCTTTTTAATATTTAAACACATATTTTTAATTCACTTCACTTTTAGGTTCATTACTTTCTAGCCCTCAGAACAATAGCTGATCTTACGGGTAGATACAGCTTCAACCACCCTAGAGAATGTTCAGCGTATAATGTATCATGATTAGTGAAGTGTTCAATTGTTTCATCTACATCACCACGACCACCATATTTTAGGCTATCAGTTGACAATACCACTTCATAGCTACCCTCAGGAGCTAAGAAACCATAATCAGTAAATGACTTAGCAGGATTTAGGTTATAAACAAAAATCAAATCACCACGCTTATATGCCAATACTTGATCCCCATCATTGTCCCATAGTTTTTCGATAGGAAGAGATTGGAATTTCTTCACACCTACTATCAAATTAACCATATCTATATCGAAACGATCTAAGTATTTATATTTCAAGTCCTCACGCTCTGCCAAACTCCATTGACGTTGAGCATATTTATAAGACCACCCATTACCCTCACGTGGGAAGTCAATCCATTCAGGGTGACCAAATTCATTACCCATAAAATTCAGATAACCACCATTAATGGTTGAGCTAGTCACTAAACGTATTATCTTATGTAGTGCCATACCTCTATCAACCATAAAATCGTTATCTCCATCCATCATATGCCAATACATATTAGCATCAATTAGGCGGAAAATTATAGTCTTATCACCTACTAATGCTTGGTCATGGCTCTCAGCATAGCTAATAGTTTTCTCATCTTTACGACGATTAGTCAATTCCCAGAAAATAGATGTTGGGTGCCAATCTTCATCCTTCTTCTCCTTAATCATCTTAATCCAATAGTCAGGGATACCCATAGCCATACGATAGTCAAAACCGATACCGCCATGTTCTACCTTTGAGGCTAATCCTGGCATACCACTCATCTCCTCACCAACGGTAATAGCATTCTTATTTATTTCATGAATTAGTTTATTAGCCAACGTTAGATAAATAATAGCATTCAAATCTTGTCCACCATTGTAGTAATCCTCATAACCATTAAATGACTGTCCTAATCCATGATTTAGATATAACATTGAGGTAACTCCATCAAAGCGATAACCATCAAAACCATATTCATTAATCCAAAATTTACAATTCGATAATAGGAAATGCAATACCTCATTTCTACCATAATCAAAGCATAATGAATCCCATGCAGGGTGTTCGCGACGACCATCAGCGTAGAAATATTGATTGTAACTTCCATCAAAACGACCTAACCCCTCAGCTTCGTTCTTAACTGCATGCGAATGAACTATATCCATAATTACAGCAATCCCCATACTATGAGCTGCATCAATCAGCTCTTTCAGTTCATCAGGAGTACCGAACTTGCTAGATGCTGCAAAGAAATTAGATACATGATACCCAAATGAGCCATAATATGGATGCTCCTGAATAGCCATTATCTGAATGGTATTATAGCCACCACGAGCAACACGTGGTAATACTTTCTCTCTAAACTCAGCATAAGTACCGTAACCTTCAAATTCCTGTCCCATACCTATATGACATTCATATATCATTATCGGGTCAGTTTTAGGTTTAAAGCGTTTACATTTAGGTTGATATGGGGATTTAGGAGCCCATACCTCAGCTGAAAATATATTAGTCTGAGTATCTTGGATTACACGTGTAGCATATGCGGGAATACGTTCAGCTTCACCACCATCCCATTTTACTTTAAGTTTATACAAGTCACCATGTGACATTGCTATTCTAGGTAATTTCACCTCCCAGATCCCATTACCGATATTGGTTAATTTATACTTTTCCGCTTCTAACCAGTCATTAAAAGTACCAATTATATAAATAGCAGTAGCATTAGGTGCCCACTCACGGAAAACCCAACCACTCTTAGTTTGCTGAAGTCCAAAATATTTATATCCATTAGCAAAGTCTGATAGCGACATCATTCCATCATTAGTCAGCTCACTCTCCTTTTTCAGCACGTCGTCATGACGACCCTGTATGGTATCTGCAAATGGCATCAACCATTTATCCTTTGTCAAAATTCGCAACTTTCTCTTTTTCATAATAAATAATTTATTAGCTACAACAATTACAAATTTAGCAATTTTCTTTTAAAATCCAACCAATTATCAATTAAATTATATTGGGAGGAGCATCTGGAGCATAACTACTACGGATTCGCCACTCCTTTGGGTAAAGATTATTGGCACGATTTCCTAAGTTTTTGACAAATCCTAGAGGTTCACCCTCATAGGTTAATAGAAGAAAACTCCGAATAGCTGAATCGACAACAATAGCCTCACTACGTAGATAGTCAATAGCTGTTTTATAATCAACATCAACACACTCCCAAGCTCCCATATTAAGCGAACAACTTAACGCCAAACCCTGCGATGGGATTAAATCCTTACCCTTTATCTTAGCTAAATACACTCCTGAATGAATAACATGCAATGACTTTTTTAGTAACACCATATCATTAAACCAGTCACTCTCAATAGCTAGCAAATCATCACCCTCTACCATAAATTTAAACCTATCACTATCTAGTAACCAATTCTTAACCATTGACAATTGTGCTTGTGGTAAACTATTAACTTTGAACCCCTTCATGGCACGTTTTCGCATACTCTCCACCCTATCTGAGCGCACACCGTCACCCTTGCGGATAACAGCTAGGAACAACCCCTCGCCGCGCGTCATATGTGGCATAAAACGATAGCAGAACTTATCTGGGTGTAACCCTTGACGAATACCCCACTCCTCAGCAATCTCCATATCTATGGTTTCAGCATCAAAATTTTCAAGAATATAATCCACTATCTCCTCATTCTCAGCCGAGTTAAAGGTACACGTCGAATATATCAGATAACCATTAGGTTTAAGGGCATCCCAAATATTGTCAATAATCATCCGTTGACGCTCGACACACTCCTTAACTAGCCCTAAGCTCCACTGCTCAACAGCTTGTGCATCTTTACGGAACATCCCTTCTCCAGAACATGGTACATCAGCCGCAATTATATCAAAATAGTGAGTCAATTCACCCAGTCGCGCCGAATCATCATTGCAGACTACGCAATTCTCACTCCCCCACTTGATAATATTCTCTTTAAGGATTTGCGCACGTGAACCAATAATTTCATTACTGACCATTAATGAACCCTTAGGCAGAGAATTAATCACCGCTGTTGACTTACCACCAGGGGCGGCACATAAATCTAGGTATCGCACCACATCACCTCCAGCACATAAACGTTTAGCAACATAATCTAATATCATTGATGATGCATCCTGCACATAATATGACCCACGATGCAACTTAACATCATAGGTAAATTGCGGACGTTCACTTAGGTAGCCACCCCCTTTACACCAAGGTACATAATCAGTTATATTAGCATCACAACCATACTTACGTTGGTTAATTCTAACCGACGTTTCAGCAGGTTTACTAACAGATTTCAGAATATCCCCATACTCGTTTGGGAATAATTTCTCTATTTGTGATATAAAATCAGGGTGTAACTCCATTTTAATTAATATGTAAAGAGTACAAATGTAATAAATTCACAGCAATTTATTATCTTTGCAAAAGTGATAAAAATTTTTTAATGGCAAATTCAGCACTATATCTATTTCCAGTACCATTAAGTGATACTGATATTGACCGAGTTATTCCCACCATAAATAGCGCGATTATTCGTGATATCCGTTATTTTATTGTCGAGAATATCCGTTCAGCACGGCGTTTCCTAAAGAAATGCGACAAGAGTATAAATATAGATGAACTAACATTCTATACGCTGAACACACACACTAAGAGTGAGGAGATTAGTGATTTCCTAACTCCCCTAATCAATGGCAATAGCATAGGAGTAATATCCGAAGCTGGTTGTCCCGCCATAGCTGACCCAGGAGCAGATGTAGTAGCCATAGCCCAACGTAAAGGATTACGCGTAATCCCACTAGTGGGACCATCTAGCATACTGATGTCACTAATGGGTTCAGGATTTAATGGGCAGAGCTTTACCTTTCATGGTTATCTACCAATTGATGCAGCTGAACGCTCACGTAAATTTAAAGAGATGGAACGTGCAATAAATATCAACAATCAGACACAGATATTTATTGAAACACCATATCGCAATAATAAACTAATTGCTGAGATGATACGAACATTACCTAAAAACATTTTGTTATGTATTGCCTCAGATATTACAGGAGAAAAGGAGTCAATAAAAACTCTATCTATTAACGATTGGGGGAAAATAAATCCAACATACGATAAAATCCCAGCAATCTTCCTCCTATATAAATAATTATGGCAAAGAAATTCCACAAAAACATATCGCAACAGCAACTTATCTTCTTTGGTTCAGATGATAATGAAACAGAGCTTATCGAAGATGAGATTGAGAGCGCAACCCTTGAGGATAAGGGTAGCGAATCAGAGTGTGCAATATCAGAGATAAAATTAACAGAGAATAATCAACACTTTAAGTTTATCAGTTTTGGAAGTGGAAGTAGCGGTAATTCAGCCTATGTAGGCACTGAGCGTGAAGGGGTATTAATAGATGCAGGAGTTGATGCTGATCAGATATTTAAGAGCCTAGCGGAGAATAATATCCAACCCTCAGCAGTCAAAGGTATATGCATTACCCATGACCATGGTGATCATATCAAGTATGCTTACACCATAGCGCGCAAATATCGCCATATAAATATTTTTTGCACAAATAGAGTATTAAACGGAATTCTTCGTCGTCACAATATCTCACGACGCATCAAGGATGTGCATGTAGCTATCTTTAAAGAGATGCCATTTAATATTGCAGGCTTGCGCATAACAGCATTTGAAGTGCCGCATGATGGCAGTGACAATGCAGGATTTAGTGTTGAGTATAATGGTATGACCTTTGCCATAGCAACCGACCTAGGACATATCTCAGAACGTGCTTACCACTATATGACACGTGCTGATTTTTTGATGATTGAGAGCAACTATGATAGCGATATGCTAAACAATGGACGCTATCCTGAATATCTTAAAAATAGGATACGTGCAGCCAATGGTCACTTGGATAATGCCGACACAGCACGTTTCCTAGCAGATAACTATCGTCCTGAGCTTAAATATGTATTCCTTTGTCACCTAAGCAATGACAATAACACACCTGAGATAGCACGTGAAACAATCATCACAGCCCTTAACGCCAAAGATATTAGCGTAGGTGAGGGAACATATAGCCATTCCGACAACGAAAAGGATATTCAGCTAATAGCACTACCCCGTTTCACCAGCTCCCAACTATTTATATTGCGATAAGCAGTTAGCAGTTAAGGTTACAAGTTTACAATTAAAGGTTGCAAGTTGATGGGATTCCCCCCATTCAACCTGCAACCTTTGACTTGCCAACATGTAATTTTTGACCCTAGAGGGCTGTAAACTCACTACTCAAAGCTCAAAACTACTGCTGTTTTAGGTGCTATGGTGATTGTTTCACCTATTGTATATGCTTTATCTGTTAGGATATCAATTGCATTCTCACCTACTGCGATACGCTCAGAGTAATATTCTGTATCTAAAGATTGTTCTTGGTCTGACTTGTTCATAATTACCATTACCTTTTCATCGTCGGTGTAACGGAAATATGTATATACGCCATTACGTGGATAATAGTGCATAATCTTACCGTTATGTACTGCATCAGATGTTTTACGCCAGTTAAGCAATCGTTTTAAAAATGCTTGTGCATCCTTTTGTTGATCTGTTAGTCCCTCACCTGTAAAGGCGTTAACAGCATCACCTTCCCATCCGCCAGGGAATCCTGTACGAATAACTCCGTGACTATTACTTCCTTTATTAGACATCAACACCTCTGTTCCGTAATAAATCTGTGGTGTACCTCTCATTGTTGAGAAAAATACCATTGCTAATTTATATAGGTCATAATCTTCATTAAGTTGAGTAAATATTCTACTCATATCGTGGTTATCAGGGAAGATTACATGGTCATAAGCATTAGGGTATAGGTAGTCTCTACTTAGCATTAAATAGATATATGGCATTCCTACTTCTGATGCTTCAGGCGTGTTTAATCCCCTTACTAAAGCATCTTGAAGAGGGAAATCTAATAATCCTGATAGGTATGATTTGTAACCATCATGATTCTCTTTACCGATTTGCCAATATGCTAGGATGGTTGGATCTACAGTCCACTCTTCACCAACGGTTTTAAAGTTAGGGTATTCATCAATAATTGCATGTGTCCATTTAGTCATAAAATCTTTATCAGAGTATGGGTATGTGTCCATACGGATACCTGCTAAACCTAGATACTCAATCCACCAAAGGGTATTTTGTATCAAATAGTCTGATAACAATGGGTTGCGTTGGTTCATATCAGGCATAGATGGAACGAACCAACCATCTGTAAACACCTTTTTGTCTATATCTGATGTGTATGGGTCGCGTAGGGTTGTTCTGATATGGTTACAACCTACATAGTCACTACCTTGGAAGTTAACCCAATCTTTAGTAGGTAGATCTGACATCCACCAATGCTCAGATCCGCAATGGTTCATAATCATATCCATAATTATTTTCATACCCTTTTCACGTGCTTTATCAGCTAACTCTAGATACTCTTCATTTGAACCGAAACGTGGGTCAACTTTATAGAAGTCCGTTGTTGAATAACCATGATATGAGAATGCTTGCATATTATTCTCTAACAATGGGTTTACCCAAACTGCTGTAAATCCTAAATCATCCAAATAATCAAGTGAGTTAATAACACCACGGATATCACCACCATGACGACCTCCATTAAGGTCTTCACGATTCACTTTATCAGGCATCCCTTCAATATTGTCATTTGAAGTATCACCATTAACAAAACGGTCTGGAGTTACTAGATAGATAACATCCTCAGTAGTGTAACCTGGTTTCTGACTTGAATTAGGTTCACGCTCCTTTAGTGTGTAGTCAACTGTTAATTTTACCTTCTTACCACTTTTAAAGGTGATAGGGAAAGTTCCTGCTTTAGTATCCTCATCTATTGTTACATATAGAAATAGATAGTTAGGGCTATCTACCATAATGGTTTCATCTAAAGTTACACCTGCATAATCTATTGATGGTACTAATCCTGCTAGATTTTCACCATAGACCATAATTTGCAACTTTTCATTTTTCATACCAGTCCACCAGAAAGTGGGCTCAACTCGCTCTACTTTACTAGCGAACGAAACTACTACCGTTAGTAGCGCAACAAATAAAATCAATCCTCTCTTCATATTCTAAAAAATTTAATATTATATTATTCAAAGTCTAAAATCATAGCTGTTTTAGGTGCAATAGTTAATTCCTCACCTATCTTATATTCTTTATCGGTTATAACCTCAATGGCTGATGCACCAATAGGTAGTATCTCTTCTAAATATGAGCTCTCTACAATCTGTTCCTGCTCTGATCTATTCATAATTACCATAATCATATCATCATCGGTATATCTGAAATAGATGTATAGTCCCTTTTTAGATGAAAAATGTTTCATCTTACCCTCATGAACAGCTTTAGATGTTTTACGCCAATTTAGTAGTTTCTTTACAAATGCTTGTGCATCCTTTTGTTGGGCAGTTAAACCCTCGCCAGTGAATGCGTTAACGGTATCTCCCTCCCAACCACCAGGGAAGTCTGCACGAATATAACCATGGCTCTCTGTTCCTGGGTTAGCAAATAGTATTTCTGTTCCATAATATATTTGTGGTGTCCCTCTCATGGTTGCATATAACGCCATTGCCATTTTATATAAATCGTAGTCCTCACCTAGTTGAGTAAATATTCTACTCATATCATGGTTATCAGGGAATATTACATGATCCATAGGCTCTCCATATAGGTAATCGCTACTTAGTGTTAATAGTATTTTTGATATATCCCTATCATTATCGCCTGTCAATCCCTTAACGACTGCATCTTGTAATGGAAAGTCTAATAATCCTGATAGGTATGATACGTAACCATCTACATTCTTACCACCTGCTTGCCAATATGCTAATATTGATGGGTCTATGCTCCACTCCTCACCGACAGTCTTAAAGTTAGGATACTCCTCAATAATAGCGTAGGTCCATCTAGTCATAAAATCTTTATCTGAGTATGGATATGTGTCCATACGGATACCTGATAAGCCTAGATACTCAATCCACCAAAGTGTATTCTGAATTAGATAATCAGCTACCAATGGATTTTTTTGATTCATATCAGGCATATTTTCTGAGAACCATCCATCTGTGAATGTGCGTTTCTCAATATCTGATACGTATGGGTCACGGATATTAGTTCTAGTATGGCTTGTTCTAACAAATTTATCTCCATCTACGCGGCTTAACCAATCGAATGATGGCAAGTCATTCATCCACCAGTGTTGCGAACCACAGTGATTCATAATCATATCCATAATTATCTTCATATCCTTTTCACGTGCTTTGTCTGCTAATTCACGATACTCTTCATTACTACCGAAGCGTCTATCTACTTTATAGAAGTCTGTTGTTGCATATCCATGATATGATTTTACCTTTTGGTCATTCTCTAATACTGGGTTTACCCAAACTGCAGTATATCCTAAATCTTTCAGATAATCTAAACTATTTATTATACCACGTATATCACCTCCATGACGACCAAATTCAGCTTCACGGTTAACCTGTTCATACATTCCCTCAACTGTATCATTGCTACTATCTCCATTAACAAATCTATCAGGAGTAACTAAGCATATTACATCAGCAGGGGTATATCCCATCAGATCACGTGCATTAGGTTCACGCTCTCTTAAAGTGTAATCAACTGTTAGTTTCAGTTTCTTTCCATCTTTAAAGTAAATTGGGAATTTACCTGCTTTTGTCCCCTCAGCAATATCCAAATATAGGAATAGGTAATTAGGATTATCAACTAAGATAGTTTCCTTTAATGTGATTCCATCATAATCAATAGATGGAACTAAGCCTGCTAGGTTTTCACCATAGACCATTATTTGTAACTCTTTATTCTGCATATCAGTCCACCAGAATGTCGGCTCAACGCGCTCAATCTTTTGAGCAAATGATATTGTCATATATAACAATGCAACAAGTAAAAGAAATCTCGTTCTCATAAGTAAATATTTAGGTTAAATCCATTAATCATACGCCCACTGAAGATGCATAACTAATTCTACAAATATAAGCAATAATATTTACTCATACAAGCTAATAATTCTGAAAAAAAATAAACCGATATAGAGGTAAACACCACCCCCATATCGGTTTATATATTTTTTAGGCTATCCTTCTCTATATAGGGGATTTCTAATAATTGGTTTTATTCAATTTTTAGAAGTCCCCGTTAATTATATAGATAGACGGCTTAATGTATTTACTAGTCCTTCATTGATAGGTTTATCATTCTTGATTGCTTGTGAGAATGGTACATATACGATTTTACCATTCGTTATTCCTATCATGACATTACGTTGATCTTCAAGTAATGCATCAATAGCTGCAGCACCCATACGTGAGGCTAGGATACGGTCATGTGCTGTTGGTGAACCACCACGTTGTAGGTGTCCTAGGATTGACACACGCACATCATATCCTGGATATTGTTCTTTAACACGATCAGCTAATGCCATTGCACCTCCTGTCATTGGGCTTTCGGCAACTAGTACGATAGATGAGTTTTTGCTTTTACGGAAACCATTCTCGATAAGTTTATCCAGTTGATCCTCTTGAGTTGATATTTCAGGAATAATTGCCGCCTCAGCACCAGTAGCAATTGCTCCATTAAGAGCTAAGAAACCTGCATCACGACCCATAACCTCGATAAAGAACAGAC
>JAWXTT010000023.1:0-18791 GCA_044433325.1 Bacteroidales bacterium | reverse complement strand
TTAGCATACATTAACTCTTTAGTTATTTTCATCCATTTATCATATAGCTCAATAGCTTGTTCAGGTGCTATATCCTTTTTATCAGCAAAACCTAGCTCCAACTGTATCAACCCAATAATACCATAATTAACAACAGCAATAAATTCAGGCATAATACCCTCATCCACCATAGCTACCTTTTTAATCTCTAGGCTACGGATACGTTTAGCCTTGATATATAGCTGATCTGTAATTGAAACAGGGCGCATAATACGCCATGATGCTCCATAGTCTTGAAGTTTACGCACATATAGCGAACGACATATATCTATAACACTCTCGAATTGAGAAATAGTTTTATCCATAATATTTAAAAGCTAACTTTAGAACTCCTCTTAATTTAGTTAACAAAGTTACAGAAGTTTTTTAATAGTTCATCTATGAAGTGCTATTTTTATAGGAAAAGTTTTGTATCAATGGCACATTTTTTTAACTTTGCCAATTCAAATAAACGAAAAGAAATTAATTAATCAATAAATAATTGTTTTATCATGAATTTAAACATTGTAGTTCTGGCAAAGCAGGTTCCTGACACACGTAACGTAGGTAAGGATGCTATGAAAGCTGATGGTACTATTAACCGCGGAGCTTTACCAGCAATCTTTAATCCAGAGGACTTAAATGCACTAGAACAAGCATTACAACTAAAGGAGAAAAATCCAGGATCAAAAGTAACTGTCCTAACCATGGGACCTCCACGTGCTTCTGAAATTATCCGTGAAGCGATGTATCGTGGAGCAGACACAGGTATAGTATTAACAGACCGTGCATTTGCAGGAGCAGACACATTAGCAACATCTTACGCACTATCACGTGCAATTAGCCATTTAGGTGAAGTTGACCTAATCATTGGTGGTCGTCAAGCTATTGATGGTGATACTGCTCAGGTAGGACCACAAATCGCTGAAAAACTATCTTTAAACCAAATCACTTATGCTGAGGAGATTTTAGATATCACAGATGGTAAAATCACCGTTAAACGTCGTCTTGAAACAGGTGTTGAAACCGTTCGTGCTGCACTTCCTCTAGTCGTAACTGTTAATGGTAGTGCTGATGAATGTCGTCCACGTAACGCACGTTTAATCCAGAAATATAAATATGCAGTTACTCCTAGTGAGAAAGCCGCATTAGATGAAAAAATGGTCGCAATCGTTGATTCACGTTCAGGATTATTACTATCGGAATGGGGAGCAGCTGATGTTGATGCAGATCCAACTCAAATAGGTCTTCCAGGCTCACCAACTAAGGTAAAAGCTATTGAGAATGTAGTATTCCAAGCTAAAGAGAGCCGCAAAATAGAAGGCAATAACGAGGCGGAACTTGAAGAGTTTATCAAAGAGTTAATATCTAACCATACAATAGGATAATATCTATACTATTAAGTATGTGTATCAACATTAAGAATTATGGCAAAGAAAAATAATTTAATTGTATATTGTGAATTTGAGGATGGCAGAATTGCTGATGTAAGTCTTGAACTTTTAACTAAAGGTCGTCAACTTGCTAATGAATTAGGCGTAGAACTTGAAGCACTTATCATAGGTAGCAATCTTGATAATATCGAGAACCAAGTGTTACCATACGGGGCAGACCGAGTATATAAAGCGGATGATGCAAGATTATATCCATATACATCATTACCACACTCTGCAATATTAATAGAGCTTTTCAAAGAGATAGAACCACAAATCTGTCTAATGGGAGCAACCAGTATAGGTCGTGACTTAGGTCCACGTGTATCTTCATCGCTACATAGTGGTTTAACAGCTGACTGTACATCATTAGAGATAGGCAATCATAAAGATATGAAGAACAAGATTGAATATGAAAACCTATTACTACAAATACGTCCAGCCTTTGGTGGTAACATCGTAGCAACAATCGTCAACCCAGAATGTCGTCCACAAATGGCAACAGTACGTGAAGGGGTTATGAAACGTGAAATTATAGACTTAGAATATAAGGGTGAGATAATTGACTTAGAAGTTGCTAAGTATCTGTCTGACTCAGACTTCGTTGTTGAGATAATAGATCGTCAAATAGAAAAATCTAAAGTTAACCTAACAGGCTCACCAATCATCATAGCAGGTGGTTACGGTGTAGGTAGTCGTGAAAACTTTGGATTATTGTTTGACCTAGCAGACACATTAGGTGGTGAAGTAGGTGCTTCACGTGCCGCAGTAGATGCTGGTTATGCTGACCATGAGCGTCAAATTGGACAAACAGGTAAAACTGTACGTCCTAAACTGTATATCGCATGTGGTATTTCAGGACAAATCCAACATATCGCTGGTATGCAAGATAGTTCAATCATAATATCTATCAACAGTGACGAGAATGCACCTATCAACACCATAGCTGATTATGTAATCACAGGAACAGTTGAAGAGGTAATTCCACGATTAATCAAGTATTACAAAAAAAATTCTAAGTAAACAAAACAACAATGGGAAACTTTTATAATGATAACCCCGATTTAAAACATCACTTGGAGCATCCATTGATGAAAAAAATCGTTGAGCTAAAAGAGAGAGGATATACAGACGCAGCTAAATTTGACTATGCACCAGTTGACTTTGAGGACGCAATGGACTCATACGTTAAAGTATTGGAAATAGCAGGTGAGCTTTCAGGTGAAACAGTTGCTAACAATGCTGAAGATATTGACCATGAAGGACCACACGTAGTTGATGGTCGCGTGGTTTATGCTAAAGGAACAGAAAAGAACCTTGATGCATTAGTTAAAGCAGGTTTGATGGGTATTTCACTTCCACGTCGCTACAATGGTCTTAACTTCTCACTAGTTCCATATATTATGGCAGCTGATATGGTTAGCCGTGCAGATGCAGGTTTCGTAAATATCTGGGGATTACAAGATTGCGCTGAAACAATCTATGAATTTGCTGATGAAGAGCAACGCATGCGCTATCTACCACGTGTATGTGCAGGTGAAACTATGGCAATGGATCTAACTGAACCAGATGCAGGTAGTGACCTTCAGGCAGTAATGCTAAAAGCTAGCTACTGTGAAGAGGATGGTACATGGCGTTTAAATGGTGTTAAACGATTCATTACTAATGGTGATGGACATATCGCACTAGTATTAGCTCGTTCTGAGGAGGGTAGCAAAGATGGACGTGGTCTATCAATGTTCATTTATGACAAAAACGATGGCGGCGTTGTAGTACGCCGTATCGAAAATAAAATGGGTATCAAAGGTTCACCAACATGTGAACTTGTATTCAAAAATGCTAAAGCTGAACTTTGTGGTAGTCGCAAATTAGGTCTTATCAAATATGTAATGGCATTGATGAATGGCGCACGCCTAGGTATAGCTGCACAATCAGTAGGTATCTGTGAGGCAGCTTATCGTGAGGCACTAGCTTATGCACGCGACCGTAAACAATTCGGCAAAGCTATTATCGAATTCCCTGCTGTATTTGAGATGCTAACAGTTATGAAAGCTAAACTTGATGCATCACGTACTTTATTATATGAAACAACTCGTTTTGTGGATATGTACAAGGTTTATGAAGATATCGCTCGTGAACGCACTCTAACTCCAGAGGAGCGTAAAGAGATGAAAACATACCAACGTTGGGCAGATGCTTACACTCCACTTGTTAAAGGTATGAGCAGTGAATACAGCAACCAAAATGCTTATGACTCAATCCAAGTACATGGCGGTAGCGGTTTCATGAAAGATTACGCATGTGAACGCATCTATCGTGATGCGCGTATCACATCAATTTATGAAGGAACTACACAATTACAAGTAGTAGCAGCCATTCGCCACGTAACCACAGGAACTTACCTATCTAAGATTCAAGAGTACGCCGCAATAGAAGCTCCAGCAGAATTTGCTGAACTAAAAGCACGTCTTGAGGCAATGACAACAATCTACACAGACGCAGTAGAGAAAGTAACATCAGCTAAAGATACTGAGTATGTTGACTTCCATGCACGTCGCCTAGTTGAGATGGCAGGACATATAATTATGGGACATCTATTAATCCAAGATGCAACACGCAACGCTGAACTATTCACAGTATCAGCCAACGCATATATCGCTTATGGTGAAGGTGAAGTAGCACGCAATGCACAAATAATAAAAAGTTTCGACCCAACCAAAATCGAAACCTACCGCAAAGCATAATAGCCACTACATAGACTAAATTTTATAAATATAGGGCTAACTCCAGCGATGAGAGTTAGCCCTATATTTATATCTACATACACTATCCAAGCCCAATTATCCTATAAAGAAATGGTGCTAACCCTTATGACAAAGATTAGCACCACTAATAATATTAGTTATTATTTAACTCATTCATCTTGTTTAGGAAATACGCTTGTGATTTCAACAAGTTACGTGATTGAAGTACCATAGTCTTAGTTTCACTAAGGATATTTAGGTATAGAGTACTAGCTTTAGTACTAGCCTTTTCATTCTTCAGACGTTTCAACTGTTTCTTAATACCAACAGCAATTGTATTAAACAATTCATCACGCATCACTAGAATATCATCAATCTTAGTAAAGTCTTTTTGTCTAACCATATCATTGATACGTGTAACAATACTAAATACTGAATCATTAATCTCCTTCAAGTCCATAACTTGCTCCTCTGAAAGGCTAGTATGGTTATTCATTATATGAACGTAAGATGGACGCACACAGTGTAGTAGAGCTTTAGATACTTCACACATATAATCAACTATCTGTACATAGAAGTGAGCAGTCTCGATATATTGATCTTGAATCTCCTTCAATGTAGTATGAATTTCATATTTTCTCTTATGTGCTTGATGATAGATATATTCAGACTTAGTAACCATCTCTTTAAGAGTTTTGCGATCCTCATTAAATAGAGCTATCAACATATCATTATAGATAGATGTTACCTCCTCCATTGTATCACATACAGTTTCAGTACATGACAATAGTACATCCTCAGCATGAGTTGAATCTTTGATGATAGGTTTATCTAGTAACTCTAACTCCTCTTGTTTTTTAGATTTTTTCTTAAACAGATTATAAGCTAAAGCATAACAACAAACTGAACCAACAATGATTATACCAGCCCATCCACCCCAAATAAGAGCAGAGGCAATAACAATAGCTAAAACAAAACCTGCTAATGCAGTAATGAACCATCCTGAGATTACCACCATAACACCAGTAATACGGTAAACAGCACTATCACGACCCCAAGCGCGGTCAGCTAATGAAGTACCCATAGCTACCATAAATACTACATAAGTAGTTGATAATGGTAATTTAAAGGAAGTAGCGATACATATCAATATTGATGCTGCTGTTAAGTTTACAACCGCACGAATTAAGTCATATGGTAAATCACCCTGCTCCTCTTTAGGAAGTGGAGTAAAACGGTTACCTACTTTTTGAACGAATCTTTCAGGAAGTACATTTGTCACTGAATTATTCAAGTTCATAGCGAAACGCACTAATGAACGTGAAGCTAATGATGAACCGAAACGCTCATCCTCATCTTTCTGAGATGATAGATTAATTTGCGTAGCCGCAACTTTCATAGCATTTCTTGAGAAGAAAAGAGTAATAGCCATAATAGCACCAGCAGACGCTAATATCCATAATGGAACAGCTGCCTTACCCTCTAACGAAGTCATTAACACATTAGGATCACCATTTGAGCCCAAGTAAGATTCAATACCTGCAATTGGTACTCCAATAAAGTTAACTAAGTCATTACCAGCAAAAGCTAATGCCAAAGCAAAAGTACCTGCTAAAACAGTAACCTTCATAATATTAACCTTCAACATTTGAAGTAAGAACAATATCACAGAAACACCAGCCCAAGCAACTAAAATTGATAAGCCTAGATTCGCATACATAAATTCATAAAATTCAGCAGGGATTACACCTTTTAAACCCTTGATAACAGAGAAGTATAAGATACCAACCATAGCTATAGCACACCACATAGCACCATAACGTCTTAGTTGTTTCGCATATCTGAACGTAAATATTAAACGTGAGATATACATCAACACAGTACCTACCACAAATGCAATAACCACCGACATTAAAATACCTGAGATAATAGCTAACGCCTTATCACTGTTGATAAATGTACCTATTGCAGTGTAACCTAACTCGGCTGAGTTAGCTACCTTATAAATAGCAACTGCAACAGCTGAACCTAACAATTCAAATACTAATGATACAGTAGTAGATGTTGGCAAGCCTAATAAGTTAAAGGTATTAAGCAGAATAACATCTGCCATCATCACCCCTAAGAATAGGAACATAATCTCGTTAAAGGTGAACATACCAGGGTTAAAAATACCATTTCGTGCAACCTCCATCATCCCATTAGAAGTTAACACACCCATAATTATACCCATAGCTGCAATAATCATAATAACACGCAGAGGTGCTACTTTTGAACCTATCGCGGCGTTTAGGAAGTTGATTGCATCGTTTGAAACCCCAACTATCAAGTCTAAGATAGCTAAAGCCGCAAGAATAACCACAATCACCGTAAAAATTGGATCCATAAAAAGTTATTTAGTTAATAATTTGTATCTATATTACATAAAAAAAAGCTACTACTTAGGTGCAACATTCATATATATATATGTTTGTGTGCTTCTCCTATTTAGTAACCTTCGTTATCTCTTTAATTGCTATAAGTTTGAGCTTCCCTATTATTATAGGTAAGTTACAATATTCATCATATTGTTTTTTTCCAAAATCTGTTTCCAGACTACTGTTATATCTATAACTAGACTCTAACATCACTTAGTTTTTTATGAATTAAAATAATTAATAGATTAATATACCTTAATTTCTTTTTTCACATTATTAAAGACCCATATCAACGTCCGAGTGCATTAACAAAAACTCAACACAAATATAGAGCAATTATCCCACACCGACAAATATAGAATCAATTAAATCTAATTTTAACAGAAATATAACAAGCTATCATCATAGGGGAGTTCTTAAAAACTGACCCTTAAAATAATAACAAATTAACAAATGGGAGAATGTCAACTGTTTCATCAATCTTTTAGCGATATTTTGGCTACTTTTTTACCTTTTTACCTTCAGCAAGCTGACTATGCAAAAGATAAAGACGGCAAAAAATTAGCTCAAAATCTCATCTTAAATATTGATAAATCAATTTTAAGAACTCACCTTAATTTGGTGAAAAAATATCCTGAAAGCTATAAAAACTTTCAGGATATTTCAAAAACCTAATCTTTTACAATCTCTTCTGAACTAAAGAATTTATTTATTTAAGCTCAAAAGATTGAGAAACACCTGAATTACTATCACTAGCTATCCATAGTTTAAATGCGCCCTTCTCAGGGAGCTTTGTCGTATTACTATTCCAGTATGCTAAATCATCAGATGATAATGTGAATGAAACTGTTTTAGTTTCGCCAGCCTTAATTTCAACCTTTTCAAATTGTTTCAACTCTTTAACAGGACGGATAAGTGAACCAACCTCATCACATACATAAAGTTGAACAACCTCTTTAGCATCACAATTACCAATATTACGTACATCACAAGTAACAGTTATAGTTTCACCCTCAACAATACTATTAGATGATAATTTAGGCGCGCTATAATCAAACTCAGCGTAAGATAAGCCATAACCAAATGGGAATAGTGGAGAGTCTCCTGCATCCAAATGGTAACTAGTAAATCCTAACGAAGTTTGTGGAGCACCAACAGCTATATCATCAATTAGCGTAATATTTGAAGCTGGACGACCAGTATTCTTATGAGCATAATAGATTGGCACTTGTCCCACCATCTTAGGGAATGTAACAGGTAACTTACCTGAAGGAGAAACCTCACCAAACAGTAGTTCAGCTAATGCAGGACCCGCCATAGTACCACCATGGAATTGTAATAATACTGCATCTGAATTTTTCACCTCTTCCTCTATTGTTAATGGACGACCTGCCATTATCACTGTTACTACAGGAGTTTTAGTTTTGCTTAACGCCTCGATTAACTCACTTTGCGCGCCAGGCAATGAAATCTCAGCGCGACAACGAGCCTCGCCCGAAAGGACTGACTCCTCACCAGCGAAGATAATTACTACATCAGCTCTCTTAGCAGCTACAATAGCTTTTGAGAAATCTTTCTTACTATTATCACGTGAGTAAGTTAATGTAGGGATGTAATCAATCTTCACATCCTTACCATATTTATCACGTAGAGCATTAATCGGAGTAATTGAGTGTTCAGCTTCAGCATCGAAACACCATGTACCAACTTGATCAGCAGGTGCATCAGCCAAAGGACCTACGACTGCAATACGTTTAACCCTCTTAGTTGATAATGGAAGAGTTTTATTATCATTTTTCAATAACACAGCACTCTCAATTGCCGCTTGTTTAGCAGCTTCCATTGATGACTCGGTATAGAAAACATCTTCACCCTCAGTAACCTCAGTATATGGATTTTCAAATAACCCTAAGTTAATCTTCATACGTAAGATATTACGTACTGCATCATCAACCACCTTTTCATCGACTTTACCACTATTAACTAATTCTGATAGATGTAAAACATAAGCATAACTCATCATATCTATATCAACCGAAGCATTAGCAGCTTTGCAAGCCGCTTCATTAAGATCAGCACAGAAGCCGTGAGGAATCATCTGTTCAATTGAACCCCAGTCACTAACTAATACACCATCATAACCCCACTCATCTCTTAAAATAGTATTGTTAAGATATTGATTACCTGATGAAGGCACACCATTTATATCATTAAATGAACACATAAAGGTAGCAGAACCTGCCTCAACAGCTGCTAGGAATGGAGGTAGATATGTTTCACGTAATTGTAGTTCAGGAACCCAAGTTGTATTATAATCTTTACCCGATTCTGTCGCACCATAAGCAGCAAAGTGTTTAGCACAGGCCGCCATAGTTGCTGGGTTAGTTAAATCATCACCTTGATAACCTTTAATAGTAGCAGCACCCATTACAGATACTAAATATGGATCTTCACCATACGATTCAGCTATACGTCCCCATCTAGGATCACGCGAAACATCAACCATTGGTGAGAAAGTCCAACGTATCCCAACCGATGTAGCCTCTTTAGCTGCCACCTCAGCACCTAATTTAGCCAATTCAGGATTCCATGAAGCCGCTTGAGCCAATGGAATAGGGAAAATTGTTTTAAAACCATGTATCACATCACGAGCAATTACCAACGGAATACCTAAACGGCTCTCCTCAACTGCAATTCTCTGCAATTCATTTACAGTATTGACATCTAATTCATTCAGGATAGTTCCCACCTTACCAGTACGAACCATACTTTTCATATCCTCATGAAGTCCCATACCTGTAACTTGGTTCATTTGACCAATCTTTTCATCTAGCGTCATCTCCGACAGTAAATCCTCAATACGCTGTTCAGTAGTTGATAGCGACGAGCCTACACAACTAGCTAAAAAGATAGGAAGAGCACAAATTGTTGCAATGTACTTATTCATATATTTATTCGATATTATATTAGGTGAGTAGGGGTACGATCTCCCAACCTCTACTCACCGCTAAAGTTCTAAATTATAAAATCACCTTCTTAATTGTCGCACCAGCTTTCACTATATAGCAACCACTAGGAAGAGTAAATGTAGCAGATTCAACAGCTTTAGCAGAAGCAACTACTGCACCAGTTAATGAATATACATCAACTGCAACAGCATCAGTACTCTTAACATATACTACACCATTAGCAGCATAGATAGTAGCAGCATCAGCAACTTCAACAGCCTCAACTCCTGTAGCAGATGTACGTGGAGCTGAATCATTACTTAATACGATATCATCAAGATAGATAACAGCATTAGCACTTAAAGTACCTACATCATACATATAATACATGAAATCAATTGTATTACCAGATGTGAAAGATGAAATATCAAATACTACATCTTGCCATTCACCAGCTACCATTGTATTCATAGGAGTAAACTCTGTTGATAAAGAATCAGAGAACTTAACTTTAGGAGTATCAGCAACAACATCACGATACATCATTACGTGAAGATAGTTATAAATACCACCAGGAACACTAAGATCAGTAACCATAGCAGCAGCCCAGAAGTTAGCATCAGAATCACGACCACCTTGTAGTACATTAGCAGTAGCATTAATACCAGATGTATCAGGATTATCAACAATATATAAATCATGTGAACCCTCACAAGGAATCCAATCACCTATACCACCTTCAAAATCATCAATAGTATATTGTTCACCATATTCAACATCGCCAGTTGAATCATCACCAGTACCACCATCAGTTTCAGGAACAAACACGTCACCTTCAGAAACGGCAGTACGTTCAGTAGCGTCATTACTTAATACGATATCATCAATATAAATAACTGCGTCAGCACTTAATTCACCTCTATCATACATATAATATAGGAATTCAATTTCATATTCAGAAGTAAAGCCTGAAATATCAAATACCACATCTTGCCATTCGCCAGCTTTCATTGATTCATTCATAGGTGCAAGTTCATCCCATTTAGTGTCAGAAAGTTTAGCATTAGGCACAGTACCGATAACATCACGATACATCATTACGTGAAGATATTTATAATTACCACCAGCAATATATAAATCACGAATCATAGCAGCAGCCCAGTTGTTATCACTAGCACCACGACCACCTTGTAACACAGATTCAGAAGCATTAATACCTGTAACATCAGGGTTATCAACAATAGATACAGCGTAGCTACCCTCTAAAGCTTCCCAAGCTAGAGATGTACCTTCAAAGTTATCAATAATATATACCTCAGGCATAGCAGTAGTAGTAGCTTCAACTGAGATAGTATTGTCAGAAACATTACCAGCATCATCAACAGCAGCAAATAGTAAGTTATAAGTAGTACCAGCAGATAAACCAGTAACAGTTACTTCACCATTAGCATTTACATATAGAGTAGATTCAGCTACACCATTAGCTGCATCTGAAACATTATAATAAACAATGTCAGTATTAAGGTTATCATTATCCAAGTCAGTAGCAGCTAAAGCAACAGTAGCAGAAGTGTAATCAACACTTACTAATTCAGCTTTAGTAATAACTGGTTTAACATCATCATTAAAATCGATATCACAAGCAGCATCAAAAGGAACAGTAATGCCAGTAGCCATCCAACGACCTACCCAGCTTGGGTTACTCCATTGAATTTCGTTAAAAGTTACAGTCTCAGGAGCAGTATCAAAAGTGATAACAGCCTTATATTCATTTAAAAGCGCACCCTCATCAGTACCTACTTCATAAGCTCCCATACCATCAACTACAACATATAGGTAGTCAATCTCAACAGATGAATCTGGAGATTTTTTAACAGTAACAGCGATAGAATTATCGCTCTCTTTTGCGATAGTCAATAATACACGACCATCAGGATTGCCAAATTCGGCTTCATTATCATGACCAGTTTGGGTATCGCACCATGCTGATAATGTAGTAGCTGAGATTGATGCAGTTGACATCAACATCGCTAGCAATAGAAATGTAATTTTTTTCATTTGTATTTAATTAATTCGATTAAGAAAAGATGGGGAGGTACTAGTAATTAAATTACCTCCCCATATATTATTTTTGGTTATTATTGTAGTTGATATACACGCACCCAATCAACTTTCATTTGTACAGGGTTTTCAAAGATAGTATCATCAATAGTACCACCCCATGAACCACCCATAGCAACATTTAGGATAATATGGAAATCATCTGTAAATGGCCAATCAGCATCATCTGTTGAGCCATGTGTTTGATAAACCTTTCCTGTCTGTTCATCATCTATATAGAATATAATACAGTCATCACCATCATCCTCATCAGCAATCCACTCCATAGTATATGTATGATAATTCTCCTCTACATCATCTATATATGCGCGTGAAGACCAGTTATTACCATATGAACCATTTTTGTTCTTTGTATGTGTTGCATGAGAAATCATAGTAGGGCTACTACCAACATGTTCCATAATATCTATTTCACCAGCAGCTGGCCATGAACCTGTTTCAGGTAACATCCAGAATGCTGACCATGTACCTTGACCCGATGGGATAGAGATTCTAGCCTCAACCTTACCATAGGTAAAGAATACCTTATTCTTAGTTACTAAACGTGCTGATGTATAGCTACGATTGACATAAGTTTCCTTTAAAACATCAATAATTAGAGTACCATCCTCAATTCTTGAATTTTCTGAACGATCAGTGTAATATTGTAACTCGCTATTACCCCAACCAGTACCACCTACATCATAACCCCAGCTATTAGTATCTATCTCAGTGCCATCAAATTCATCACTCCAAATCAATTGGTATGATGGTGGCTCCTCCTCTAATGTAATCGTTAGTTCTACATTAGCAGAAGCAAAAACTACAGTACCAGATTGCTCGATGTAACCATCTTTTGATACCACCCATGCAACCTCGTCACCTGAAGCATACTTAGTAGAGGCTGTATATGTACCACCATTAACAGTGATAGTAGCATCACCAGGAGCGACATCAATAGCCAAAAAATATGTATCAGCAGCAGGCTCTTCATTTTCACATGAAGAACATAAGCATAACGCCATTAATAAAGTTAATGTATAAAATAATGATTTCATTAGTGTTAGTTGTTTGTAAGAGAGGTTGGAGATAACTATCTATCTCCAATCTCCTTATTTTTATAATCGATTAATTATTCAGCTTTCTTATAGATAAAGAATGCATCATACTCTAAGTCTGTTCCTGAAGTACCACCACTTAGGAAGTAATATACATTACCTGTTTGAGCTGTATTTTCACGGTAAGTTAAACCTGCATCAAAGAATTCTGACATAGGTATTTCAATTTCGTTCCACTCACCATCACGAGAAAAGTCATATGCAGGAACAAAAGTAGTACCATTATCCACAAAGTCTGAACTACCTATCGCAATTGAACCTAGGTCGCCATCACCACCAACAATTGTAAGTAGGTGTGTTGCTGTATCAGTACTCTTCATAGCAATGTGAAGTGTATAATCTTCAGTAATACCAGTTAAGTCAACAGTTTTAGTACCTCCTTCAGTATCAGCAACGACACATAATCCTAAACCAGACCATCCTATAGTAGAAACCTCAAATGCAGACCACTCTTCAATTACACCGTAGAAGTTAGGACCTGTTGTAGTGCCAGCAACATAAGTTTCATCCCATACATATATAGTCATATCTATATCATCTGGACGCATATCATCTATAACTTTAGACTCGATAGTAGCATAAGACTCTGAGTCTAATGCAAATACATAGTAATCAGTACCAGCTAAACTAGCTACGGCATCTGCGTCTGGTGTTACGCCTGGTGTTACGCCTGGTGTTGAAGTAGCAACTAGAGTAACAGTAACTGTTTTGTCAGAAGTTAAGAATACAGCAGTACCAGTTTGTGTAGTATAACCATCTTTTGATACTGTCCATGCAGCTTCGTCACCTGAATAGTATTGAGTTGACGAACTGTAAGTTGATCCATTAACTGTAATAGTAACATCAGAAGGATCTACTGTAAAATAAAGATAGTAAGTTGCTTCAGTTTCCTCTTCAGAACATGAAACCATTGTAAAAGACATTAATGCTATCAAAGCAAAAATAATTGATTTAATTTTCATAGTTTTTTGTTTTTTGTTATTAAAAAAATTGTTAGTTATATATTTTTCTCGATTTTATTAGTAATAAGTTTGAGTAAGTTCACCTAGCGATAATTCATCAGATGGTAAAGGCATATACTCATGTTTACCCTCCATGAAAGTTGCCATTTCAGCACCTGCCTCAGAATATTTAGCCTTAAACTCATTCATAGTTTCAGCAGCGATACCCCAACGACATAAGTCAAACCAACGGTGACCCTCCATAGCTAGTTCAACACGACGTTCGTTACGAACAGCCTCTTTCAATGTACTTGCATCTAAACCACTATATTCAGACATCTCAGCACGTGCGCGTACTTCATTAAGTTTAGCTTGACCCACACTAACGCTAGATCCACTCTCAGCAGCAGCCTCAGCATACATTAATAATACATCAGCATATCTAATTACTGTATTATTAAGTGGACTACGTGATACGTGTGAAAGTGCATAATATGTATTATCATCATACATCATTGAAAATTTACGATTAACATATCTACTACCTAAGTAAATTTCCTGTTCAGGTGTTTCCATTTCATCATCAGTAGGATTTAAGATAGTAACATCACGACGTAAATCACCATCCTCAAATGCATCATATAAATCTTGTGTAGGTTTATTGAATCCCCATCCTGAACCAAATACAGATGAACGAGAACGAACTAATGTAGTAGTAAATGTACCACGAGTAAAACCAAAACCTTCACCATAGTCACTTGTAGCCTCCTCCATATACTGAATTTCAAATACAGATTCTACACCATTTTCACCCTCAAGGGTAAAGTTATCAGCATAAACAGGACATAAAGAGTATTCACTAGGATATTCAAAGAATTTATTACCCCACTCTAACGCTGTTGCGTAATCGTGAGTATATAGATTAACCTTCATCAACATAGCTAATGCAGCACCTTTAGTTGCACGACCCATATCTTCATCAGCATATGCACTCTTCAACCATAACGATGCTTGTGCAAGCTCTAAGTCATCCTTTACATATTGATAAATCTCATCTTGTGTAGATGTTGGTTGAATCCAATCATTAGCACTATCCACAACAAAATCCACATAAGGAACAGCACCAAATACACGTGCTAAACGGAAATAATACATAGCACGTAAGAAATATGCTTCACCTAATAATCTATCTTTATAGTCAGCAGTTAAGTCTTCATCATCAGTCTCCATTTGCGCAATCTGCTCTATTGCAAAGTTACAACGACCTACGCCTTGGAATTGTGCGCGATAATAATCTAATAGTAATGTATTACTAGAGCTAACTTTGAAATTCTCGATATCATAAGCATCAGCCATATCACTAATACTTTGTCCACCCTTTAATGCATCATCAGAGGCAACATCACCTATAAACCACTCTGGGCAGAAAGTTGAGTTAAACTCCCACATTAGCGGAACATACGCTGCTGTTACTACCTGTTCAGCAGCATCACCACTAGTAAAGAAATCTTCAGGTTGACTAGTACCTGGTGATGGCTCAGTTAACCAGTCATTACATGAGCTAAAAGCTATCACACTTAAAGCACTGAATAAAATATATTTTAATTTATTTGTTTTCATCTTATCTATCTATTTTAATAATTAGAAATTAATAGTTGTTCCTAACATAAATGTACGTGATTGTGGGTAGTTACCGTAGTCAACACCACCACCAACTTCTGGGTCATAACCTGTATAATTAGTAAAGGTCAATAAGTTGCTACCACTTAGATATACGCGACAACCTTGTAAGCCCGCTTTTCTAATAACATTTCTAGGGATAGTATAACCAATCTGTACATTCTTTAGACGTAAGTATGAACCATCCTCAATAAATCTACTTGAATCCCAGTTATTATTAGAAGTACCGTAAGGATTAGGAATAGTACCATCAGTATTAGTTGTTGTCCATACATCACGCATTGTAGTACTTAATGTTGATTCAGTTCCATCCCATTCAGTACGTTGACGTAACGCATTAAATATCTCATTACCATATACACCTTGGAAGAATATTTGAACATCAAAACCTCTCCAATCAGCACCGATATTCAAACCATAAGTAATAGATGGATATTGATCACCAATAACTGTCTTATCATCATCATCAATAATACCGTCACCATTCTGGTCAACATAGATAGCATCACCTGCGTGGTAAGGTATATCATCAGCAGTATAACCATCTAAATATTCTAATGCCTCAGCATCGGATTGATAGATACCAGCATATTCATATCCATAGAATGAGTATAGAGATAAACCCTCGTCACAAATAGTCTTATCACCATATACTACTGAACCACCATTAAGCTCAGTCAATTCATTATCAACAAACGCTACGTTACCTGTGATATTATAATTTAAATCAGCAACTGATGATTGGTAAGTTAAAGATAACTCAACACCTTTATTACTAACAGTACCAACATTAGCTAGTGCAGCATATCTATTACCTACATGAGCAGGTGCAGTAACTGATAGTAACATATCCTTAGTATCACGTTGGTAAAGGTCTAATGTACCTGTAAATTTATTACCAAACAGACCGAAGTCGATACCTACATTTATCTGTTCAGTAGTTTCCCATTTACCACCATTATTAACATATGTAAGAACAGTAGCACCAGTAGCTAAATCTTGAGTAGTACCCAGTACATAATCAGTAAATGTAGGACCACTATTAAATACAGTTAATGTAAAGCTATCGTTACCAATCTTGTCATTACCAATTTGCCCCCAACCAGCACGTACCTTTAGGAAGTTAAGACAGTCTATACCTTTCATAAATTCCTCATCAGAGATTTTCCACGCTAGAGAAGTAGATGGGAAGTAACCCCAAATATTCTCAGGGAACTTATCTGAACCATCTGCACGGAAGTTAGTAGTAATCATATACTTATTTTTGTAAGTATAGTGTACACGACCTAGGAATGATAACATTCTACTACGGTCAATATCATCTGATGCATAAGATTGATCTTCAGTAGCTTGAGATAGTAACCAGTTATACTCCTCTGGGTTTAGGATTGTAGAACCTGAACCACCTATTGAATAGTAGTTATACTCCTCAACGGTGTTACCTAACATTGCAGATATTGAGTGATCTCCCCACTCCTTGTTATATGAAATGGTATTCTCTACAATCCATGTTGCGTAACGGCTCATACTACTAGAAATAAAGTTAGTTGAAGATTGGTCATAAGAAGAGTAGTCGTAAGCATCCTTGTAAAGAGAGTAACGATAGTTATTTAAATCTAAACTAACGTCAGAGCGTATCAATAAGTCTTTAATAGGGGAGATTTCTAAATATATATCACCTACCCAACGTTCAGTAATACTAGATGGGTGTGAAGATTCCACCATTGAGAATGGATTAGTAGTATTTTTAAAGTTAGAAGCGGCTGAAATTTGACCACTTAAATCATCACCTGAACCATTTACAGAACCCTCTGGATAATGAGTAGGATCCCAAGGAGCCATTGCGATAGCAGCTGATATAATAGAAGCACCAGGACTAGCGTTGTTATTCATCGCTTCAGTACCAGATGATCTCATAAATGATAAGTTTTCACCAATTTTCAACCAATCGCGCACCTTGTGTGAGCTGTTAGCACGAAGTGTAAAACGTTCATAGTCTGAACCGATTATAGTACCATCTTGTGTAAAGTAACTACCACTAATAGAGTAATTACTAGTTTCATTACCACCATCAACTGATAAACTGTAACTTTGAATCATTGCATTATCTACAAATATTTCATCCTGCCAGTTAGTATCAATCTGAGAATAATCTAAATTAGTAGGATAATAATCTGAGCTACCTAAACGGTAAGCTGATAACCAAGCATTGAAACCATTATTTTCATAATAGCTAACCTCAGAAGCTAGACCTTTCATAGAAACAATAGTAGCAGCAAACTCTTGCGCGCCCATTAAATCAAGTTGTTTCCAAGCATTTTGCACACCTACATAACCATTAAAGGTAATATTAGCCTTACCTGTGTTACTACCCTTTTTAGTTGTTACTAAGATTACACCATTAGCACCACGAGAACCATAAATGGCTGTTGAAGATGCATCCTTTAAGATTTCTGTTGACTCTATGTCAGATGGATTAAGGAACATAATATCACTAACGATAACACCATCCACTACATATATAGGTGAACTATCATTAACAGTACCAATACCACGGATACGAACCTCAGCAGCAGCACCTGGCTGACCTGAGTTGGCATTAACAGTAACACCAGCAGCACGACCTTGAAGAGCTTGGTCTAAACCTGCCGCAGGAGTTTTTTGTAAATCTGAAGCCTTAACCGAAGTAACCGCACCTGTCAAGTCACTCTTTTTCATTGTACCGTAACCAACGGCAACAACTTCGTTAAGTACAATAGCATTAGATTCTAGCGTAATCTCCAAAGGAGTTTCACTAGTAATCTTACGTTCAATAGGTGTGTAACCTATATAGGAGAAAGCAAGGGTTGAACCCTTCTCTACATTGATAGTAAAATTACCATCGAAATCGGTAATTGTACCTACCCCATCTCCATTCTTCACGACGACATTTACCCCGATTAGTGGATAATAATCTTCTGCACTAATTACGTTACCAGTAACTGTGATGCTCTGAGCATACGCAGACTGACATTGCAATATTAGCAATAATGAAATTAATTGTAAAATTTTTTTCATGATAATAAATTGAGTATTACATTTTTTATTAATTATATTATAAAATTTAATTCATGGTTGTGCGTCAAAAAGGTGGTATTCTCCTCTTCCGCTGGTGCAAAGCAAGCATAAATAAATACATATAACAAAATAAAAAGTATCTCAAAAACACACACATAGCAAATAATAAATACATCAAAAATACATCCATTATATTTAAACACTTGATTTGCAATCTATTACACTATCTATATATATTTTTAATAACATCAATTAAAAAAAATCATACATCATGTAATAAATATAACCTTATTTGCACTTGAATTTAATTTATTTTGTTAAAAGTGCGTTTTTTT
>JAWXTT010000022.1:0-18975 GCA_044433325.1 Bacteroidales bacterium | reverse complement strand
AAGTGTTATATTTGCATATCGGCATAACATATCAATCGCTCCTCAACAGTCACTGGTAACATATCCCTTATAGGTAAAGGCAATCTAGCAGAAGCAATCTCCGTAGCTGTTAACCCTGAACCTGTGTGGCGTTCCGAGATTCTGGCATGCGCCTCTAAACCTAACGAGCGTAATATTTCAGCTCCAATTACGCCATGACTTATATATTTTTCAGTACCATTACAATATATAGATGGTGCATAGGTCTTATATATACCTATATCGTGTAACATCGCACCCTCATAGATAAATTCCTTATCTACACTTAGCTTCGCATCTTCAGCTATTTCTAACGCTTTGTTAGCAACTGAACTGCTATGCTTCAATAGCAAATTATATAATTCACTATCGGTTGTGTAAAATTGTTTTATGATTTGTATAACATCTATCATATGAATAAAAACTGCAACCCTATCCACACTTATATTAGTGAGAAAAACGTTGCAGTAATATATATTTCAACTCTGAAATTAATCAACAATAGTTACCCAATTATGAGTATCAGGTTCATCACCTAATTGAATATCACGTAAGTGATGGTATAACTGAGTTGAGACAGGTCCAGGTTCGCCATCCTTAGAGATAACATATTGTGCGCCTGTATCTATATCATCAACTTCTGAAATAGGTGAAATTACTGCAGCTGTTCCGCATGCGCCAGCCTCCTCTAATGTAGCTAACTCCTCAACAGGGAATTGACGACGTTCAACCTTCATCCCCATATCCTCAGCAATCTGCATTAAGCTCTTATTAGTGATTGATGCTAATATCGAACTTGATTTAGGTGTGATATATGTGTTATCTTTAATACCGAAGAAGTTAGCAGGACCACATTCATCAATATACTTTTTCTCTTTAGCATCTAAGTAAAGTACTGCTGAATATCCACCTTTGTGAGCTAATTCACCAGCTACCATACTAGCGGCATAGTTACCACCTACTTTATAGCGTCCTGTTCCTAGTGGAGCAGCACGGTCATATTCACGATAGATAGCAAGTTTAGTAGGTTTGAAACCCTCCTTAAAGTAAGGACCTACTGGAGTAACAAATATAATAAACAAATATTCAGTAGCTGGTTTTACACCAACCTGAGCAGTCATCCCCATCTGGAAAGGACGGATATATAGTGATGCTCCCGTTCCGTAAGGTGGGATAAATCTCTCATTCATTTTCACTGCTTTGATTACCATTTCAGTGAATTTATCTTCTGGGATTGGTGCCATCATAATACCTTCAGCTGACTCACGAATACGTTTAGCATTCTCATCTATGCGGAAAATTCTAATCTTACCATCTTTACCTCTAAAGGCTTTCATCCCCTCAAAAATTTCTTGACCATAGTGTAAACAGGTAGCTGCCATATGCATATCAATACGTTCTGACTCACAAACCTCTACTTCACCCCATTGTCCATCCTTGTAATTACAACGTATATTGCAATCTGCTGGTATATAACCAAATGATAGATTAGACCAATCTATGTTTAAATTCTCTTTCATATATAATATTATTTTTCGTTTAATTAGATATTAATTACAAAGATACATATTTTCGTTATACCGTTGTTTTAAATAATTAATTAATTTTGTCGCAAACATAAAAAAAAGTGGGTAACTCCCATAAGAAGTTACCCACTCTATATTACAATTAATAATTTATCTATTATTATTTGTTACCAGCTTCTAGTTTCTCTTTCAAATCTGCTAGAGATTGGATATCACCTAGAGTAGTTTTTTCCATTACGTTATTTGAAGCAACTGATTCAGCAGCATCCTTTTTAGGAGCAGCTTTCTTAGCAGCTTTCTTAGCTTCTACTTTAGCTTCATCTTCAAAGATACGGCTGTGAGAAAGAATAATTCTCTTAGCATCTTTGTTAAACTCAATTACTTTGAAGTCCATCTTCTCTTCAGATTTAGCTTGTGAGCCATCCTCTTTTACTAAGTGTTTAGGAGTAGCGAAACCTTCAACACCGTAAGGAAGTGCAATAACAGCACCCTTATCTAATAGTTCAGTGATAACACCTTCGTGTACACTACCTAGTGTGAATACAGTTTCAAATACATCCCAAGGATTTTCTTCAAGTTGTTTGTGACCTAGGCTTAGGCGACGGTTATCTTTGTCAATTTCAAGAACTTGTACTTCGATATCAGCACCGATTTGAGTAAATTCAGATGGGTGTTTGATTTTCTTAGTCCATGAAAGGTCTGAAATATGAATTAGACCATCTACGCCCTCTTCGATTTCAACGAATACACCGAAGTTAGTGAAGTTACGGACTTTAGCAGTATGTTTAGAACCAACAGCGTATTTGCTATCGATATTTTCCCAAGGATCGCTCTTTAGTTGTTTGATACCTAATGACATCTTACGTTCGTCACGATCTAATGTAAGGATAACAGCTTCAACTTCGTCACCAACTTTCATAAAGTCTTGAGCTGAACGTAAGTGTTGTGACCAAGACATTTCTGATACGTGGATAAGACCTTCAACACCAGCAGCGATTTCAATAAATGCACCGTAGTCAGCCATAACAACTACTTTACCCTTAACTGTATCACCAACTTTAAGTTCAGTGCTAAGTGCATCCCATGGATGTGGGTGTAATTGTTTAAGACCTAATGCGATACGTTTCTTTTCGTCATCAAAATCAAGGATAACAACATTAAGTTTTTGATCTAATGCTACTACCTCTTCTGGATGAGAAACACGACCCCAAGAAAGGTCAGTGATATGGATAAGACCATCTACACCACCTAAGTCGATGAATACACCATAAGAAGTGATATTCTTAACAGTACCTTCTAGTACTTGACCCTTTTCTAGTTTAGAGATGATATCTTTCTTTTGTTGTTCTAGTTCAGCCTCGATAAGAGCTTTGTGTGATACAACAACATTTCTAAATTCTTGGTTGATTTTCACAACTTTGAATTCCATATTTTTACCTACGAATACATCGTAGTCGCGGATAGGTCTAACATCAATTTGAGATCCTGGAAGGAAAGCCTCAATACCGAATACATCAACAATCATACCACCTTTAGTACGACATTTGATATAACCTTTAATAATTTCGTTGTTTTCAAGAGCTTCGTTAACACGATCCCAGCTACGTGTAGCACGTGCTTTCTTGTGTGAAAGGATTAATTGACCCTTTTTGTCCTCTTGATTTTCGATATATACCTCTACAACGTCACCTAATTTTAGGTCTGGGTTGTAACGGAATTCACTTACTGGAATAATACCGTCTGATTTATAGCCAATGTTAACTACAACTTCTCTTTTGTTCATAGAGATGATAGTACCGTCGGTTACATCTTTATCCTTAACAGTGTTAAGAGATTCGTCATACGTTTTTTCCAGTTCCTCACGGGTTTTATCCCCTTGAGCTTCGCCTTTTTCATAAGCGTCCCAGTCAAAATCTTCAACTGGAGAATTGTTTAATTCTTCGTTCATTAGTTAGTTAGTAAATAGTTTAATTTAAATGTATCTCCTCACTCTAGGAGATAACGCGGTGCAAAGATATTCATATTTTTTCAACTATCAATAACTTTTCACTCAAATATTTACCAATCAAATAGTAATCTATCATTTTTTTTGTAGATATTTGCAGAAAAATAGGAATAAGTAGATGAACGAAATTCAGCAACAACGATATAAACGCAATATTCAACTACCTGAAATAGGTCTTGAAGGACAACAAAAGATAGCCGCCGCACGTGTATTAATCATAGGTGTTGGGGGGCTAGGCTCACCCATTGCACTATATTTAGCAGCAGCAGGAGTAGGCACATTAGGATTGATGGATTTCGATAATGTTGATATCACCAACCTGCAACGCCAGATTATACACTACACCCCCGATATCGACACTCCAAAAGTTGATTCAGCTAAGAAAAAACTACGCCAACTAAACCCCGAAATTCGTTTAGTCACCTACCAACAACTATTCAACGCTGATAATGCTCAGCAGATAGTAGATGAATATGATATCCTAGTTGACGCAACTGATAATAGCAAAGCTAAATTCTTCATCAACGATATAGCAGTCAGATATCGTAAACCGTTGGTACACGGAGCAATAAACCAATTTAACGGAGTAGTAATGACCATACTACCCAACCACGCCAACTACCGTGATATCTTCCCCGAAGAGCCAATATCAACACCTCCAAGTAGCGACTACGGCATACTAGGAGCAATAGCAGGCACAATAGGAACAATACAAGCTACCGAGGTATTAAAGCTAATAACCAATAGCGGCACCCCTCTAACCGACACCATACTTATCTACGATGCTCTAAAAATGGAGTTCCAAAAAATTATAGTCTAGAGCTATGAGCAGTCAGCAGTAGCTACCGCCACGATACACTCGGTACGAGCCTATTGGTCATACAGAAAGAACGGAGAATAACGGAATTTATACACAGAACAAAGTTTCTGCAACCCATTGCGTAAGCAATGCCCAAACAGACCCGAAAGACCCATTGACCCTAATTCTCACTCCTCCTCGTCTGAGGTGTATTTAGTGAATAGGAAATCGTTGTATGGGAAGCGGGCAGTGTGTATCTCCTTAGCTTTTTGATAGATTTTATCTTTTAGCTCGTCGATGTTAATCTTCTCTTTGGCTGAGATAAAGACGCAGTTTTCATTCATCTTATTCATCCATGTTGCTTTTAGCTCATCAAGTGATATATTTTCGCGTTTAACAGGGGTTAAATCATCTTCATCTTTAGGGATATATGAGAATGCATCTACCTTATTAAATACTAGTATCATATCTTTATCAGCGGCATCACACACCTCTTGTAGGGTGCGGTTTACTACCTCAATTTGCTCCTCGAATTGTGGGTGTGAGATATCTACAACATGTACTAAAAGATCTGCTTCACGCACCTCGTCCAGCGTAGTCTTAAATGACTTTACCAGATGTGTTGGCAATTTACGAATAAACCCTACTGTATCTGTCAGCAGGAATGGTAGATTATCAATAATTACTTTACGTACAGTGGTATCAAGGGTTGCAAATAGCTTATTTTCAGCAAACACTTCACTCTTACTAAGTAGATTCATTAGTGTTGACTTACCTACGTTGGTGTAACCAACTAGGGCTATACGTGTTAGCTTGCCACGATTTTTACGTTGGATAGTTTTCTGCTTATCTATGCTGATTAGTTCCTGCTTTAGGCGTGAGATTTTATCTAGGATTATACGGCGGTCAGTCTCTATTTGCGTTTCACCTGGTCCGCGCATACCTATACCCCCACGTTGACGTTCAAGGTGTGTCCACATCCTAGTCAATCGTGGTAACATATATTGATATTGAGCCAATTCGACCTGTGTTTTAGCACTCGCAGTCTGAGCGCGTTTAGCGAATATATCTAAGATTAGCGTTGTACGGTCTAGTATCTTTACTTTCAGCTCATTCTCAATATTAGATACTTGTTTGTTACTTAAATCGTCATCAAATATCACTAATCCTATCTCGTTATCCTCGATATATGTTTTAATCTCGTCTAGCTTACCTTTCCCGACAAAGGTGCGTGAATGTGCGCCATCTAGCTTTTGAACAAAGCGTTTCTCTGGCACTGCACCTGCTGTTTCTGCTAGAAATGCTAGCTCGTCAAGATACTCTTTTGCTTTTGTTTCGTTCTGCGTTGGAGTTATCAGACCCACCAATACGGCGCGTTCCGAAACTTCCTTTGTTATTATATTATCTATCATACTATAAAAATGGGTCATAACCGCACAGTTTCTGCTCGATTATGACCCACACTATTATTATTTATTGTAAGCAGTTCTACTATTTACCACTTACCTTGTTGTAACGAGCATTTAATTTAGTAACAACATCACTAGTAACATCATAACCACTACCTATATAGAAAGCTGCTGCTTTTTGTAGAATCACATCGTAACCGTTGCTTTTAGCATACTCGTTCATAAATTTCTCGATTGAGTCATTAAGCTCTATATTACTTTGTTGTAAATCGTTTTGAATTGTTCTTTGTAGATTTACTAAGTATGTTTCAGCATCAACTTGCATCTTTTGCAATTTCTTTTGGTCAGCATTAAAGCTACTTTCACTTAGATAACCATTGCTTTCATATTTACGTTGCATTTCTGCTGCGAAATTCTGTACTTCGGTTGATTTTTGGCGTTGTGCGGTTTCTAACTTGTTGCTATTTCTAACGATAGCTTCAGTAACATCCTTAGCTAAGTTATAATTTTGCATTATTGAATCTTGATGCACATAAGCTATTTTCAATGCACATGCTGCATCTGATGTTGCTGCCACCCCAGAGGTTAGGTCTTGACTAGCGTTTCCTACACAAGATATCATCATTGATGATAGAGCAATTGCAAACGCACATTTTTTTAAAATTTTCATGTTCTATTTTATTACATTATTATTCATTCCTTTTTGAGCGATAATAAACACATATCAAACCAACAACAACAACACTAGGCTATTTAATTAGTTTTCAAAGATATATGATATTAGACTCTGCATAAAACCGACTTCCTTACAGTTTTCAGCTACAAATATAATAAAAAGGTTGAGTAATAATTCATATATCTAAATTATTTTTCGTAACTTAGTCATCAAATAAGTTAGCATTTAACAAAATTTACAAATAGAAAGAATAAATTCTAATCCATTTTACGATTATGACTATTAAAGATTTAAAGCCAACACTGATTTGGCAACGTTTTGATGACATCACTAAAGTACCTCGTCCATCTAAAAAGGAGGAGAAAATCCGTAAATTCCTTACCGAATTTGCAGCATCTCGCAACATTGAGATTCGCACTGACGAGATTGGTAATATTGTTTATCTAATACCAGCAACTAAAGGTTATGAAAATGCACCTGTTGTCATTCTACAAGGTCACATGGATATGGTATGTGAAAAGAACAATGATACTGTTCATGATTTTGACAACGACCCTATTAAAACTATTGTTGAGGGTGAATGGCTAAGAGCTGATGGTACTACACTTGGTGCTGATAATGGCATTGGCTGCGCTGCTGCAATGGCATTAGTGGATGACAAGGATGCTATTCATGGTCCTATCGAAGCGTTATTTACTGTTGATGAGGAGACTGGTCTTACTGGTGCTTGCAAGTTAGGCAAAGGTATGATTACTGGTAGTATGCTAGTTAATCTAGACTCAGAGGATGAAGCTGAAATTTTCCTAGGTTGTGCAGGTGGTACTGATACTACTGCTACTACTAAATTTGAATATGTTCCTGCTCCAAAAGATTACTATTACGCTAAAGTTATGGTAACTGGGCTACGTGGTGGTCACTCAGGTATGGATATTGACAAGGGTTTTGCTAATGCTAACAAGATTATGGCTCGTTACGCATGGAACTTGATGCAAAAATTTGATGTTGTAGTATCTGAAATTGAGGGTGGTAACCTACGTAATGCTATCGCACGCGAAGCATCTATCACTATTGGTGTTCCATCTAGCAATAAGGAGGATATAGTTATTGAGATGAATAAGCTATTGGCTGAGGTAACAGGTGAGTTTGCTAAAACTGAAAAGCCTATGCTTAAAGCTGAAACCGTAGATAAACCTGAATCAATTATCGATACTGAAACTATTACTAAGATTGTTCAATTCCTATACTGTTGCCCTCACGGTGTATTATCTATGAGCCAAGAGATAGCAGGACTAGTAGAAACATCTACCAATCTAGCATCAGTTAAGATGAATAAGGAGACTCAAGAGATTACAATAGCAACATCACAACGTAGTGCTGTTGAGTCACTAAAATGGAGTGCAGCACACCAAATTGAAGCATGTTTCCAATTAGCAGGTATCAAAGCTACACATGGTGATGGTTATCCAGGATGGGCTCCAAATACTGAATCACCTATTCTTAAAATAGCTGTTAAAGCATACGAAGATTTATATGGAATCACACCAGCGTGCAAAGCATTACACGCAGGATTAGAGTGTGGTATGTTCCTAGAACATAATCCTGCACTGGATATGATCTCATTCGGTCCTACCCTATGTGATGTACACTCACCTAAAGAGCGCATCCATATCCCAGCAGTTGACAAATTCTGGAATCACCTAGTAAGATTACTAGAGATGATAGCCAAAGGGTAATAAGTAAACCACATAAATACTACAAATAAAGTAATAAAGAGCGATAAGAATTCCCCCACTTATCGCTCTTATTTTTTAATCTATTTTGTAAAAAAATAAATACTATTATTGATATATCTTATTTTTTTGCATATCTTTACATATTAATAAGAACTATAACAATATACTAACCTAAAATTTATTATAATTATGTTTTGTAAAAGATGTGGTAAAGAGATTTCAGATAACGCATTCGCTTGCCCTCAATGTGGAGAGCCAACGAATACAACTCAAAAAAGTAACGTTAACTTCAGTGATGCATCAGATAAAGAATGGATAACAACTCTTTTATTATGTATCTTCCTTGGTGGATTAGGTGCACATAACTTTTATACAGGTAAAACTGTCATTGGAATAATACAATTATTAACTCTTGGTGCTTGTGGCGTTTGGACTTTAATAGATTTAATCATGATTCTTACTAAGAGCTTTAAGGATAGTGAAAATAGACTGGTTATCCGATAAAAAGAAATTAATTATATATTTAATCCTATACATAGGTATAGCTATTATTATCTTATTGATACCACGTGAATGGATGCTTAATGCGGATGAGAGTATTTGCCTTTCTCGTCGTCTTTTCAACATTAAATGCTACGGATGTGGAATGACACGTGCCACGTTAGCTTTTATTCATTGTGATTTTGAATCAGCATGGAATTATAATAATAGAGTATTCATTATAGTGCCACTACTATTGTACCTGTATTTAAAACAATTGATAAAATTAATCGGCAAGATTAGATTAACTTATAATCAATAATAATAAGTATTTCGAGTTAATATAGATAAAACGAGCTTAATGAGAATCTGTTTCATTAAGTTCGTTTCTTTTGCTGTAAAATATGGATTATTTAATACTCTGATATAGGATTGAATCGGGCTGGACAACCCCTTTGCTACTGATATACTTTCTAAGAACATCAGTTACTAGCACACCTGTATTAGTGGCATTTATACACTCAATACCCTTATATGTTTCATAGATATAATCACCTACTGCCACTTTATATATTTCACCATCTGTCAATGTTGGGAAATTAACCTCTACTGCTTCACCTGTACCCTTGTCTGTAATAATAGTATATGGTAAACTGGCAACCATATCCACGCGACGTGCTTCACCCAAATTCTGTTTATCATTAAACTTAGCTATAATCATCTGCGCCATCTGTGCAGTGGTCATTCCCATTGTACAAACACAACACTTAAATGGCTCTAAATCTAGGATATCTACCAATTTGATATCACCTTTAGATAACGAAGGACGACGAATACCTCCACAGTGGTAAAAACCAATATCTGCTCCACTAGCATCACAAATTGTGGATGCAAATAGGTTGCGCAATGCGGCAGAATCAAATATCTCACCAGCATCACCTATATGTGAAACCAATTCAGGATTATTATAATATTTATCTATCATAATTTGTGTCTGACTTTCATTACTATAATTATCTAATGGAATATTGCGGTATCTGTAACTAACCTCACCATTACCAACTACGCTAATATCAGTAACACCCAGATAACTAAGTCTTGCTCCAGCCTGCGATAACTGCACACCATTTACAATAGTATCTATCAGTTCGTGACTATGAGCACCGATTACCATATCATACCCATCTGAGTATTTAGAATTGGCAAAACGTGTGTCATGCATTGAACCCATATGCGTAACTAAGACTAGTAGGTCACAATTATTCTTCTCCTTTAGATATGCATAATCTGCTGCACAAATCTTAGGATCTATAAAGCTAATACCCTCAAAACTTTCATCTTTACCTGCTGGGTGATTATTAGTGTTATAGTTGCCTACGGCTCCTACAAATGCTACTTTGACTCCACCACGCTCAATAATGCTATATGCTTGTGGTTGTTCAAATGTGGTGGTGTCACTGATTACATTAGCTCCTAATGTTGGGAAGTTGGCATGAGTGTTAGCTTGGTGGAGGTATGCTTGCCCTCTATCAAACTCATGATTACCATAAACTGCAAAGTCATACTGAGCATGGTTCATTAATTCATAAATGGGTAAGTAATGTTCAACTAAGTCAACATAGGAGTTTCCTGTCCATTTATCACCAGCATCAATTAATATTACTTGAGCGGTATCACGGCACTCATTTATAGCTGTCATTAATCGAGGAAAACGGTCAATCTGCCCATGAATATCATTGGTGGATAGTATCACTACCTTCCCAGCAGAATAACATAACGTTACATTGAGTAGGATTACTGCTATTAATACAAAACGTGGTATTGACAATCTGATTGTGTTCATAATATTATTTTTAGAGTGTTGAATATGAGTAAACTTACATAAAAGATTTGAATTATAAAAATTAGGGGACTTCTTATAATTGGTTTTATTCAATTTTTAGAAGTCCCCTATAGTTTAACCCTGACCTTGCAATAATGCTAATATATCTTCACGTGATAGTTTATGCGAAATATTACTACCATCTAATAATGAATCTGCTAATGAGCGTTTATTCTTATGTAGCTTAATTATTTTCTCCTCAATTGTATTTTCTGAGATTAAACGATATATTGTTACTGGACGCGTTTGTCCTATACGATGTGAGCGATCAGATGCTTGATCTTCGATTGCTGGATTCCACCAAGGATCAAGATGTATAACATAGTCTGCTGCTGTTAGATTAAGACCTGTTCCCCCAGCTTTAAGACTTATTAAAAATATAGGAGAATTTCCTTGTTGGAAATTCAGCACCATTTTCTCACGCTCTTTGACAGGTGTTGAGCCATCAAGATATAAAAATGGAATATTATTTACCCTTAAAGCCTCAGCAACTAGATTCAAAAAGGATGTAAATTGACTAAAAACTAATGCTCTATGTCTATTCTCAATAAGTTCCGTAACTATCTCAGTTAGTCTAGCTATTTTAGACGATTTAGCTGTTAATGATGTATCAATTAATGCAGGATGACATGCCGCTTGTCGTAGTTTTGTAATCTCAGCAAAGCTCTGAATAGGAGAAAGTACGCCACTCTCCATTGCAGATAATGCTGATGAACGAATATTTTCATAAATTGCTCTTTCAACATCGCTAAGTTCGATACGATAAGTAATTTCAGTCTTTGAGGGAAGTTCATTAAGGACTTCACTCTTAGTACGACGAAGCATAAATGGTTGCAATATTCTCTTTAGTTCTCGTTGTCGTAACTTATCCTGATTATGTACAATTGGAGTAATAAACTTATTGTTAAATTGTTCAAAACTACCTAAGAGACCAGGATTTGTAAAGTTAAATAGATTCCATATCTCACCCAAATGATTCTGAATAGGTGTTCCTGTCAAGAGTAAACGAAAATTACCATTTAGACTCATTGCTACCTTTGAACTCTTTGTATCTCTATTCTTAATATTATGGGCTTCATCTAAAAGTATTACATTCCACTCCTTAACAGTAATCATTTCAGACACACGATTTAGCAATCCATAAGTAGTAATTACTATATCAAATGCAGTAGAACTATTTATTATTTGCTCTCGGTCTGATATATTATCATGCAAGACCTTACAATTTAAGGTTGGAGCAAAACGATTTAATTCATTTTGCCAATTGTAAATAACCGAGGCAGGTGCTACAATAAGTGAAGCTCCGAGAGTTGCTCTACTCAACAATAAAGCAATTGATTGCACAGTCTTACCCAATCCCATATCGTCAGATAAACATGCACCAGCACCCCACTCAGCCAAACGTGAAAGCCACACATAACCATCAACCTGATAGTCACGTAGTTCTGCTTGAAGAGCTTCAGGAATAGTTATTTTACACTGTTTAGCGGCTAAGATACTTGTTTGCAACCTCTTGAATGTTTCATCTTTTTGAACTTTGACACCGTGATTCTCAATGTTATTAATTACTCCACTTGAGAATCGTGATAGTTGCAAACTTTTTTTAGTTTGAACAATATTAGCATCTAATTCATTTAGTTTGCTGTGAAGCTCATCAGATAGAGCTAGAAATTCTCCTTTAGTAAGTTCGACAAAACGCCCCTTGCTTGCTCTATTTCGCTCCAACAACTCAGCTAGGGTTAATTGTAGTTTCTTATCTACCTTTACCTCTCCCTCTATATCAAACCACCCAGCACGCGAATTTAACGATAGTTTTAATTTATCAAAGTCAATCACGCCACGTATCTTTAACTTTGCCCCCTTAGGCCATTCAACACGCACAATCTTATCCATACTTTTCGCCTTTTCAATAAGGGGGAGTACTTCGTATATATCGTTAAAATATACGACATCCTCTATTTTCCCGTCATTGGTTAGCTCTGATATAATTTGTTGAACTACTTTTAGGTTACTCTTTTCTAGTTTTAAATTACGACCTACTATAACATTCTCATCTTTATATTGTTCAATAAAACTCTCATGACCTTCACCAGCCTTACAGTATTGTTTACCATCATCTAACGGCTTTACAAACAGCTCCACTTTTATACCATCTGAGATAGGGATAAGTTGAAGAGTAATGCGTGAAGATCCCTTTATCCTCTTCAAGTTATCGTTCTTAACTACAAGATCAGAATGTACAGTTATAATAGATGCTACGTGAACTAAAAGTTCCGATAATTGCCCCTCAGCAGAGATGGGATATTTAGATTGTTTCATAAATAAATCCAAAACCTGTCGCTGTAGAGTTGTTAGATGAAAAACTCTATATAAAATATCACTCTCTTTAACTACAACAATATTACCAACATCCAGTTTTGTTATGTTAGATGATACTAAATAACCATCAGCATCCCTCTCTACTCGTATATATGGTGTGTCACTAATAATAGATATATAAATATCTGGATTATTATAGCTGAATACTAATGGATGATTTATAAGAGCATGAAACACCTTATTCCCACGTAGCGAATATGAGCGACCCTCCCATGAATCATAACATTTAATGCATGACGCGATCACTCGATCGACATCGGTCATCCCCTCTACATTGGCTGTAATTAGGGTGCTTAACGCAATATTTCTACCTTTGCTCCATGTAATACCATCCTTGCTCTTTTGAAGACGGGGTACAAAATAACCGCCATTATCAAGATAATATATAATACGACTTCCATTGCTGACTGTCGTATCTTTCATTGCTTTCTTTGCTATTGTACCATTCAAAAGAAAGGATAGCTCATTGAGTTTTTTCTCCCAAGTTTCAATAGTCTTATATGGCTCAAATATGGGATATAACGATAATCGTTCAATTAATTCGTCCCGTTTAGCAATATACCTAGGCATTGAGCTGGATGCTTCTAACTGTAACAATATGAAATTATCATAATCAATAATATCTTCAGCAGCAGCAATTACCTCTGCTGTCAATCCACCAATACGATAATGATTAATTATTAATACCGAAAGAACAACCTCAATAGGATGAATCTTTTGCCAATTATTATTGATATGTTTGACATAGTGTTCACAACTAAGTTCACCTTTAAAATCAAGATAAATACGGATAGAAATATGAGATGTGATATTTTGTGAGGATAAAAACTTCTTGACTTTAGTGAGTCTATTTATAGAACTTTGCTTGTTATCTTCTCCTAAAGCTTTGACAAATAATAGTGAGTAAAAGGGGTTTAGCATCAACTCACTTGCATCATTCTCAGATTTTATCGCCTTGCGAAAAGCTATAACCGATTTTGAATAGTTTTTAGTATATAAATAATATGTAGCTTGCGCCTGATAGTAGTGAGAATTTTCACACGCATCCATATTGATGATACTAGCAATATTGCCAGATAGAATATGCGAAAAAAACAGATAGACCGATGCTAGCTCATACTTAGCATCTATATTATAACAATAATTATCAATATAAATCTCTTTATATTGTTTTATACAAGTGAGATCAAGGTTAAAAAAATTATCATAATGATATAATCCAGCAAAGAGCATTAAGCTATTAACATCTAAATCTAATAAAATCTTCTGCCAGTTAGGATTAAACGGTATTAAATTAACAATATCTTTAATATTGCTATTATACTGCAAATCACTCCATTCATAATTGATTAACTTACCTGTGAATTTCCACTTTGTCAAGAAATCACGCAACTCGACATAATCTCGATAATAATATTTATAAATATAATATTTATATCTACTAATAATAGGATCAAAACGTGCCACATCGCTGGGTGTGATATTCCATAATAAGTCTAAAACTTTAGATTTATCAAGGTAATATTTAATAAAACTCCCAGATTGATCAATTGTTACTTCGCCACTATTAATCATTGCGGACACCATTTTTTTCTGTTCGCTGCTACGTGGCAAAAAATCACCAATTATGTATAATACCTCTTCAGTAACCACAAAATTCATTTTATATGCCATATATAGCAATAACTCATCTTTCGCCTTTTCTCTTTCGTTCTTCACTTTAACTATCTGTTTTTATTAATAATGAACAGAGCATAATATAATTAGCAACGTAAATATAATATATCTCAAATATATACAACTCTCATCTGAAATGCAAATTTACATAAATATATTATCTATACAAACAAAGAGATAGAAACAAACTATTTGTCTATCTCTATCTCTATCTCTAAATATTTATTAATGATTAGAACTAAATTACTTTAGTTGTTATCATCAACTTACTCACAAGTGTGTGCGTAATGCTTAAATTACTCAGCTTTAGCTTCTGGTGCTTCTGCAACTGGTGCAGCTTCAGCAGGAGCAGCAACAGCTTTCTTGCTAGAACGACGTGTGCGTGTAGCTTTCTTAGCTGTTTTCTCTTTAAGCATGTTCTCGTTATAGTCAACTAACTCAATAAAGCAAGTCTTGGCGTTGTCACCTAGACGATTACCTGTCTTTAAGATACGTGTGTATCCACCTGGACGGTCCGCTATTTTTTGAGCTACTTCGCTGAATAATATAGTCACAGCCTCTTTGCTTTGTAGGTAACTAAATACTACACGACGTGAAGCAGTAGTATCCTCTTTAGCACGGTTTATAATAGGCTCAGCATATACTCTTAATGCTTTAGCTTTAGCCAATGTTGTGAAAATTCTTTTATGACGAATTAATGAAATTGTCATATTAGCAAGCATTGACTCACGGTGAGCTTTTTGACGGCCTAAGTGATTGAATTTTTTATTATGTCTCATCGTTTATTACTCTTTATCTAATTTATACTTTGAAATATCCATCCCGAACGATAGGTTCAGATTTTCTAATAGCTCATCAAGCTCTGTAAGTGATTTCTTACCGAAGTTACGGAACTTTAATAAGTCTGTCTTATTGAATACTACTAACTCTCCTAAAGTTTCTACTTCCGCAGACTTCAAGCAGTTAAGCGCACGCACAGATAGGTCCATATCTACAAGTTTTGATTTCAAAAGTTGTCTCATATGTAACACCTCTTCGTTGAACTCTTCATTAGCATCACCCTCTCCTGATTCAAGTGTGATTTTCTCGTCAGAGAATAACATAAAGTGATGTATCAATATCTTAGCGGCTTCTTTCAATGCATCCTTTGCAAGGATTGAGCCATCAGTAGTGATTTCAAGTATAAGTTTTTCGTAGTCTGTTTTCTGTTCAACACGATAAGGCTCTACAAAATATTTTACATTTACAATAGGTGTGTAAATAGAGTCAATAGCGATAACATCAACGATGTCGTTAGCTGATTGGTTCTCTTCTGCTACAACGTAGCCACGACCTTTGTTAATAGTAAAATCCATTTGCAAGCTTGTGCTTGGATCCAAATGACAAATAACTAAATCAGGGTTTAATACTTCAAATCCTGTTAATACGTTATTTAAATCACCAGCTCTAAACACATCCTTGCCCGATATCTTTATTGTTGCCTTTTCAAATTCTGTTTCGTCAACTATTCTTTTTAATCTTACCTTTTTCAAGTTTAAGATTATGTTAGTAACGTCCTCTTTTACACCAGGTACTACTGAAAACTCGTGTTTTACACCTGCTATGCGAATTGTTGAAATTGCATAACCCTCTAATGAAGATAACAATATTCTACGCAATGCGTTTCCTACTGTAACTCCGTACCCAGGCTCCAATGGACGAAACTCGAATTTGCCATAGAAGTTGTCGGCTTCCAACATTAATACTTTGTCGGGTTTTTGAAATGCTAATATAGCCATGGATCGAAAAAATTTTATTATTTAGAATACAACTCTACAATCAACTGTTCCTTAATGTTCTCAGGAATATCTTCTCTTTGTGGTAGGTGCAATAATTTGCCACCTTTTATGCTTTCATCCCATTCAATCCATGGGTACTTACTGTGGTTAAATCCTGCTAATGCATCAGCAATAACTTCTAACGATTTAGATTTCTCTCTAACCGCGATGATTTGACCTGGTAGTACGTGGTATGATGGAATATTCACAACTTTACCATTCACTGTAATGTGACGGTGAAGGACTATTTGACGAGCAGCTGCACGTGTAGGTGCAATACCTAAACGATAAACTACGTTGTCTAAACGAGATTCTAATAATTGCAATAGAACCTCACCTGTAATACCCTTCATGCGAGAAGCTTTGTCAAACATGTTACGGAATTGTTTTTCTAATACACCATAAGTATATTTAGCTTTTTGCTTTTCACGCAACTGGATGCCGTACTCAGAAGTTTTCTTTCTGCGATTAGCACCATGTTGTCCAGGAGGATAATTCTTTTTTGCAAGAACCTTATCTTCACCGAATATTGCTTCTCCGAATTTTCTAGCAATTCTTGTTTTTGGACCGGTATATCTAGCCATTTTTTCTTTTTTTTAATTAAAGTTTGGAACCTTTTGAGTGCAGCCGCGATTGCAGAGAGGTTTGATAATGCAATCTATTCACTATTAAAGATTCGATTCTAATTTTGTTAATTCAGATATTGAGTATCTTTTAACTAATAATTTGTTATTATACTCTTCTCTTCTTTGGAGGACGACATCCATTGTGTGGAAGTGGCGTCACGTCAATAATTTCAGTAACTTCGATACCAGCACCGTGAATTGTACGAATAGCTGATTCTCTACCATTACCAGGACCCTTTACATAAGCCTTTACTTTACGAAGACCTAGGTCGTGTGCTACCTTAGCACAATCTTGCGCTGCCATTTGAGCTGCATAAGGAGTATTCTTTTTAGAACCTCTAAAGCCCATTTTACCTGCGCTTGACCATGAGATAACTTGACCTTCACTGTTTGCAAGACAAACAATAATGTTGTTGAAAGAAGAATGTACGTGTAGTTGACCCATTGCGTCAACCTTAACATTTCTCTTTTTCGCTGCGACTGTCTTTTTTGCCATACTTTAATATTATTTAGTAGCTTTCTTTTTGTTAGCAACTGTTTTCTTACGTCCCTTACGAGTACGTGCATTGTTTTTAGTACTCTGACCTCTTAATGGTAAGCCGATACGGTGGCGAATACCACGATAACAACCGATATCCATTAATCGTTTGATATTTAATTGGATTTCACTTCTCAAGTCACCTTCAACTTTAAATTCTGATCCAATTACTTCACGAACTTTAGCTGATTGTTCATCAGTCCAGTCCTTTACCTTGATGTCTTTATCGACCCCTGCTTTCTCTAAGATAGTAGTTGCAGAGCTACGACCTATACCGAATATATAAGTCAAGGCAATTTCACCTCTCTTGTTTTGGGGTAAATCTACCCCAACTATTCTTACTGCCATATATTACATTAAATTTTTACAAAAATAATAAAATTATCCTTGACGTTGTTTATACTTAGGGTTTTTCTTGTTGATTACATATAAGCGACCTTTGCGTCTAACTATTTTGCATTCTGCGGTGCGCTTCTTTACTGAGGCTCTAACTTTCATATGTTTAATTTTTTTTATTTATATCTAAACGCTATTCTTCCTTTTGATAGATCATATGGTGACATTTCAACTTTTACTTTATCACCTGGTAATATCTTGATGTAATGCATACGCATCTTTCCAGATATGTGGGCTGTTATCTCATGTCCGTTCTCTAGTTCTACACGGAACATAGCATTTGATAATGCCTCTATTATTACTCCATCCTGCTCTATTGCAGCTTGTTTAGCCATATATATTTGTTAATTATATTGATTTATCTTTTAGTACTTCTTCTATATATTCAAATGTTGATAGTATATCTGCTTTCCCATCCTTAATAGCTATGGTATGCTCATAGTGAGCTGCCATTTTACGGTCACGTGTGCGACATGTCCAACCATCTCTCTCAATTACTATGTTACGACTACCAGCTAATATCATTGGCTCGATAGCTATACATAATCCATTCTTGATTAATGCTCCTGTTCCTTTACGTCCATAATTAGGGACTTCAGGGGACTCGTGTAATTTCTTACCTATTCCGTGTCCACACATTTCACGTACTACTGAGTATCCTCTCTTCTCACAGTGCTGCTGTATAGCATTACCTATGTCACCGATTCGTTTACCCTCTACTGCATTCTCTATACCTATGTATAGTGATTCTTTCGTTGTCTTTAGCAATTTCATAGTCTCTTCAGCTACATCACCTACTGCAAATGTATAGGCTGAATCAGCGTTGTAACCATTCTTTACTACTCCACAATCAATAGATACAATATCACCATCTTTTAACGTATAGTTAGATGGAAAACCATGTACTACCACTTCATTTACTGACATACACAAGGTAAAGGGAAAACCTCCGTAACCTTTGAATCCTGGCACTCCTCCATTGGAGCGAATAAATTCTTCAGCGATAGAGTCAAG
>JAWXTT010000021.1:0-19379 GCA_044433325.1 Bacteroidales bacterium | reverse complement strand
TCTTTAATTTGTAATCTCATAGTTAAATGTATAAATATACTAAAATATACCACAAAGATACAAACAATATTTGACAAAAAAAAGAGATTTAACAATAAATCTCTCAATTAGTTACAAAAAAATTTATTTTATGGAAGTGTCAAACTCCCGATATGACAAATGTGGATTATTGACATGATAATGTTGTAGGGGATTATTTAAATGTAGTGGGTGGGAGATTTGGTGGTTTGGTGGGGATGTATTATATTTGTATCGGAATTATGGGATGTTATTTCGGTGGTTTAGGATAATACGGTGGTTCTGTGGTAATTAATATTGAAAAGGTGCTGAATGGGTGAATTGTAATGGTTCTGACTAAGAATTGGAAAGGTGCTGAATCAAACTGCTAAGGTTCTGAATCAAGTTCAGAATGACAAAAATATATATTATTGATTCAGAATGACAAAAGTGGATTATTAATTCAGAATGACAAAAGTATATATTATTGATTCAGCATGACAGATGAGAGGTTATTTACATGACAGATAGGGACTTTTAATTCAGAGTGACAATAGTAATTATAGTGTTAATAATATAGTAGATTAGATATGAAATCGTTTTTTATTGGGGATTTAGAGGTTAAGGTTCCTGTGGTGCAGGGTGGTATGGGTGTTGGCGTTTCTCTTTCGGGTTTGGCTTCGGCTGTGGCTAATGAGGGTGGTGTTGGCGTTATATCATGTGCTGGTATGGGGTTGTTATATAAGAATAAGGCTGAGAGCTATTTGAATAATTGTATCTTTGGTTTGAAGGAGGAGTTGCGTAAGGCTAGGGAGCGTTCACGTGGCGTTATTGGAGTGAATATTATGGTGGCTCTATCCAATTATGTGGATATGGTGAAAACGGCTATCGCTGAACGTGCTGATGTGATTTTTGCAGGTGCTGGATTGCCATTGGATTTACCATCTTTCTTAAAGGAGGGTTGTGTGACTAAGTTGGTACCTATTGTCTCTTCGGCTAGGGCTGCTAAGGTGTTGTGTGATAAGTGGTGGAGTGCGTATGGATATCTGCCTGATGCGATTGTTGTAGAGGGTCCTAAGGCTGGGGGGCATTTAGGGTTTAAACGTAATCAAATTGAGGATGAACATTATGAGCTAGAGGAACTAATTCCGCAAGTGGTGGAGGTGGCTAAGGGCTACGAAGATAAAAAATCTATTCCTGTGATTGCTGCTGGTGGTATTATGACTGGCGGTGATATAGATAAGTTTATTAAATTGGGCGCATCGGGTGTGCAGATGGGTTCTATCTTTGTGCCTACTGCTGAATGTGATGCTGATGATAAGTTTAAACAGGTGTATGTGGATGCTAAAAAGGAGGATGTTGTGATTATTGATTCGCCTGTGGGGATGCCTGGAAGGGCTATCGAGGGTGAGTTTATTAAGCGTGTTAATCAGGGTTTGACTAAGCCTAAAAGTTGTCCGTTTAATTGTATCCGTACGTGTGATTATAAGAAAAGTCCTTATTGCATTGTTATGGCGTTGTATAATGCTGCTAAGGGTAATACTAAGGGTGGTTATGTGTTTGCTGGAGCTAGGGCGTATATGACTGAGAAAATTAGTAGTGTTAAGGAGGTATTGACTAAACTTAAATTGGAGTATGGAGATTGTAAATAAAGAGATTTAGGTTTTCTGTTTTCTTTATAAAATTATAAAAGCGGGTGACTAACACAGAAAAGTTGTTAGTCACTCGCTTTAATATTTGTATATATAAACTGTTTTTACAGTAGTTTATTGTTATCTAGGTATTCTTTGGATGTCTTAGCTGCTACTGCTGATAGTAGTAGTATGGCTATGATATTAGGAATACTCATTAGAGCATTGGTTATATCTGCAATCCCCCAGATTAGCTCTAAATTCATGGTTGAGCCGATGTAAATGGTTATTACCCATACGATGCGGAAGTAGATTATTGATTTCTTACTACCTAGATATTCGATGCATTTTTCGCTATAATATGTCCATCCTAATATGGTGGAGAAGGTGAATGATATTAGTGCTACTGATAGAAATATTGATCCGAATGGGAGTTTGCTGAATGCTTGTTTGGTCATCAGTGCTCCATCTGTGTAGTTGATATCTGGATGTATTATTACGCTACTAACTATTACTAGTCCTGTTAATGCGCATACGATTACTGTATCCCAAAATACGCTAGTTGACGATATTAGTGCTTGACGTACTGGATTAGATGTTTTAGCGGCGGCGGCTATTATGGGTGCTGAACCTAGACCTGCTTCGTTGGAGAATAGTCCGCGTGATACACCATATCGCATTGCTAGCATAATACCACTGCCAGCAAATCCTCCCGCTACTGAGTTGAAATCAAATGCTGATGATAGTATTAATTGTATAGTTTCGCCTAACGCTGCACGATTTACAATTAGTATTATAATACAACCTACAATATAGAATATTGCCATAAATGGTACTAGTATTGAGCAGGTGTTGGCAATCCCTTTAATACCAAATAGTATCACTAATCCTATTAATATGGCTAGAACTGCACCTGTTATATATGTTTCAATACCTATTGTGCTATATAATAGTGTTGAGATGGAGTTGGTCTGTACTGTGTTACCAATCCCGAATGATGCAATAACTGTGAATATGGCAAATAGTACGCCTAACCATTTCATATTTAAGCCGCGTTCTAGCATATACATTGCTCCGCCTATCATGCTTCCATCTTCTGTTTTTACGCGATATTTTACGGCTAATAGACTTTCGGCGTAACGTGTAGCTATACCGAATAATCCTGTTACCCAACACCAGAATACTGCTCCAGGTCCTCCTAAGGCTATTGCTGTTGATACGCCAATAATATTTCCTGTACCAATGGTTGATGCTAATGCTGTTACTAATGATCCAAATGGGGAGATATCTCCACTACCTGAGTCACGCTGTAATGATAATTTGATTGCTTTGAAAATATGACGTTGTGGAAATCTTAGTCTAAATGTTAAGAATAGATGCGTTCCTAACAGAAGAATTACCATCGGGAACCCCCATAGGAATGCTCCAACTTCTGCAACTGTGTGTGTAAATAGTTCCATATTCGTATTTAAGATTATAATTTGTATGTCCAAAAATAGGGTAATTAATTATAAATAGCAAATCTTTGTTCTAAATAAAGTGATAATAGTAGCATTTTGTGTTGATTCTGGTATTAATTAGTAACAGTAAACAGATTTATCTTTTTATTCTTAGTTCCATTTATAATTATTATTTAGTGGAAGATAGTTTTTTTGTTATACCTTTGTGTTGAATTTTTAAAAAATATTTATGGAGTATTTATTGGTGGTCATTGGGCTAATTATGCTGTTGTTAGGTGCTAACTATTTAGTCGAATCATCAGTAGCAATTGCTAAACGTGCTAAGTTATCTAGTTTTATTATTGGAGCAGTGATTGTTGGAGCAGGAACTTCTGCACCTGAGATGTTTGTTTCGGTGGCTTCCGCTCTTGAGGGACGTGGAGATTTGGCAGTGGGTAATGTGTTAGGGTCTAATATATGTAATACTTTGCTTATTTTGGGTGCAACAGCATTAGTACGTCCTTTTATAATTGAACGAAAGATAGTTTCTAGGGATATTTTATTTGTTGTGCTAATATCTATATTATTGTTGGTGTTTGCTTCGGATAGTTTACTTTGGGGAACTGAATATAGTTCGATAGGTAGATTAGATGCCGCTATTATGTTACTGTTATTTGTAGGGTATATAATATATTCCTTTCGTAGTGGTGGTGGTGCTGACGAGGAGAGTCAAAGCTCATCATGGGACAATCGTCCACTTTGGTTTACTATTATTGCATTAATATTGTCGTTATCGGTATTATTGTTAGGTGGCAATATTTTCTTAGAAAATATTGTAATTATTGCAGGGCGAATGGGTGTCAGTGAGTCTGTTATATCAATTACGGTAATTGCATTTGGCACTTCATTACCTGAATTGATTACATCTATGATAGCTGCATTTAAGGGTAATTCTCAGTTGGCTTTAGGTAATGTTTTAGGATCTAATATCTTTAATATTTTGTTGATACTAGGGGTTTCTTCTGTGTTGTCTCCTGCTGTAATAAATACTATCTCAATAGTTGACTTAGGAGTTATGGTCGCATCGGCTATTATGGTTCTGTTGACTCCATTTGTTCTTAATAGATATCAGATGAGTAGAGCTGAGGGTGCAATATTTCTAGTTGTATATATCGGGTATATCAGTTCTTTAGTTATTAATTAGAATATAATAGCGTATAACCTATTAGGCGGTCATAACGGTCGCTTGGTGTACGATGATAATAGCGAATTGTATATTGATTTACAGTTTGGTATTTATCCCCTTCAAAAGTCTGTGTATAACCAACCGTGCTACCATCTGGAACCCATAGGTATTGGTAGTTATATGCACCCTGTTTTAGTAATAGGGCAATTTCGTAGCAGCCAGTCATACTATTATAATGCATTTGGCTATTTGAATTAAATTGATTATTCGTTAGGTTTCCATTTAGGTATAGTTTCCCTCCATAAATTTCAGATGTTTTTAGTGCAAAGTGGATAACATTATAATCGCTATTGGTATCAACATCATAGACATTCATTGCGTTATTCACATAAACCCCATTTTGCGTTTTATCATATATATATGGTGTATCACTGCGTGGATGGTCAGTATATAGTGTCATATGGTAGTAAGGGTGAAAATATTCGATATTCTCGATATTCATACCTGCATAACTACTAGAGGTGTTCTCAAATCTACGATATTCATTTCCTGCTGGGAAGATAAGAGCTGCATTATGTTCATAATATAGATTGCTACCTTGTATGCGCAATGGTGCATCAGCTATTACTTCGTTGTCTATACGTGTATTCTGGGTAACATATGCTTTAGTATCACGTCTTGCGTCAAATATCTGATAATTACCTGTGTTAACTGTAAAGCTAACTTGTTGTGAGGTAGTCATGTAATTCTTATCTGTATTGGCACTAACTGTTGCGTTTATACTCACCAATGATTCACTTACATAGAAACGTGTTTGTAGTAATATTTCATCCGAGTTATCGTCAGGATAAACCTGTAATAGATAATTTCCCGATTTCAGAAATACAATATTATCATTAGGGATAGTAATTCTGTAATTTACGTAGTGTGCAAATGTGCCTTCAGAGTATGCATAATCTTCGATATCAGCAAAGTTAAAACCATCCAAATATTCCGAATCTAGCAACGATGATGGTTGCCAATCAGCATTACAATGTATTAAACTATATCGTAGATAGCTAGTTTGGTCAGTTGATTCATCAAAACTGATTATTAGCTGATCATCACTATTAAGTGTAATGATTGCAGGTGCAAGCTCATTAGTGCTTAGGTAGGCTCGGATATTCTTAAAGTTAGGATTAAAGGCTTGTGTTTGCGTATCTAACATAGGTCGCTGTGCATTTGCACTAAGCAATCCCATTAATATTATTTGTATGATTAGTACTATTTGTTTCATGTTGTTACCAGTTAATTGGAGTAAGGTTATTTGCCGTTAGGTATTCGTTAGTCTTAGAGAAATGTTTGCACCCGAAGAATCCCCGATAGGATGATAGCGGTGATGGGTGTGGTGATGTAAGTACGCAATGGCGTGAACGGTCGATATATGCTCCTTTCTTGATGGCGTATGAACCCCACAGTATAAATACTATTCCAGTGCGTTTGTCGGAAAGTTCCTTGATTACTCGGTCTGTGAATTGTTCCCACCCTTGACGTTGGTGCGAACCTGCTGAGTGTGCGCGTACAGTTAGGGTAGAGTTTAGCAGTAGTACCCCTTGTTCAGCCCAATGAGTTAAATCCCCACTTTTAGGTATTGGTTTCCCTAAATCTGAGTTTATCTCTTTGAAGATATTAAGTAGTGATGGTGGAAATGCAATATCATGGTTTACCGAGAAGCATAATCCATTAGCTTGTCCATGGTCATGATATGGGTCTTGCCCTAGAATTACTACCTTAACATCATTGAATGGAGTATGATTGAAGGCAGCAAAGATGGAGCTTGCAGGTGGGAAAATCTTTTGTGTGTTATATTCATTACGCACAAACTTAGTTAGGTTTACGAAATATTCCTTTTCAAACTCAGTGGCTAGTGTTTCTTTCCAGCTATTTTCAATTTTTACATCCATTGTTGTTACTCTTTTTGCAAAGCTACAAATTCTTTATTACTTTTGCCACATGTTAGGGATTTTTCCTAATTTTTTAGCACTCATAGTTCAATGGATAGAATATCGGATTCCGATTCCGACGATTGGAGTTCGAATCTCCATGGGTGTACTAATTTTCTGATTAATTGTATTCATAGCGATAATTCCTAATAGGTATTTGTATATGTATTTATATGTAAATAATTATACGTTCAATCGCTGTTTATGTTTGATATCATATTTATATAAGTTGAAGTGTTGGAGTGAGTACAAATCTGTACAAAAGTTATTTTGAAAATATAATTGTTATTGATTGATAAATGATAGGGTTAGTTATTTTTCTGTTTTGTAAATATCTGATATACAGTAGAATAGTTTGTTAGTTGAAATGTAAATAGCAACTATTAGGTATTTTTTAGTTTAAAAAGGTTCTAAATAACCATATTTTTAGGGATTGTGTTAATTCTTAGATAGCGGTAAATTTGCAAACGTAAAAAGGTATAAAAGTAAGGTGTTATTAGTAGTATAATGTATAGATATACATGTGAGTATTTATAAATATACTAATCTAAGGTAATAAATCATTAAAACATTATGAGATTTTTATTAAATCTATTTGTTCTACTTGTTTTTTCATTAACAAGTATAGCAAGTAATCATCAGCATGGAGGAAAGGATGCTGTAATTAAGGGTGTGGTACTATCAAAGGATGATGGTTCTCAACTACAGTTTGCCACAATATCAGTAGATGATAATAGTCTGTATGGCTGTGTTACTGATGAACAGGGGAGGTTTGAATTAAAGCTACCAGCTGGAGAATACAGAATTGTTGCAGCATATATAGGCTATGAGAAGTTTGAACAGGTGGTAAATATAAAACCTAAAGAGAAAATCCATTTAAAGATTGAGCTTTCTGAATCAGCAGTAGGAATGGGTGAATTGGTAGTAGTAGGTGATAATAGTAGCACTAAACTGAAAAAGTCAGCATATAATGTACAATCCCTAACTATTGGTAATCTGAAAAATAGTACAGCCAATATGACAGATGCGCTATCTAAAATAGGTGGTGTAAAGATTCGTGAAACAGGTGGTTTGGGTAGTGATGCTAATATTTCAATAAATGGATTTAGCGGTAGTCATGTTAAGATTTTTATTGATGGTATTCAACTTGATGAAAATAATAGTGCATTCTCCCTAAGTAATATGCCTGCTAACTATGCTGAACGTATTGATGTATATAGTGGTGTTGTACCTATTGAGTTTGGTGCTGATGCAATCGGTGGTGTTATTAATATTGTTACTAAAAAGGATACTCGCTTACGTTCAACATCAATAGATGCTTCCTACTCTTATGGCTCATTTAATACACATTCTACGTATGTTAACTTTTCACAAGTGTTAGGTAATGGTATTACTTATGGTATTAATCTATATCAGAATTACTCTGACAATAACTATTGGGTTGATGCTACAGTTACACAATATACTGAAACTTCATTAGGTTATCCAATGGTTAATACCAGTGATAAGACTCTGTACCATGTACAACGTTTTAATGATGCTTACCATAACGAAACAGGTATTGCTACAATAGGTATCTCTAATAAGTCATGGACTGATGCGTTGCTGTTTAAATTTAACTATTCACAATATTTTAATGAGATACAGACTGGTAATCGTCAAGATTGGGTGTATGGAGATAAGGAGCGTGTAGGTTATTCATTAACACCAACACTAGACTTCTCTAAGCATGATTTGTTTACTGAGGGGTTAGATATTACTGTTTCAGCTAATTATTCGGCAGGATATACACATAACTATGCACCAGGAGGATACTCTTATAATTGGTTGGGTGAGGCTTATGTAAATAGTACAATCTCTAGTCAAGATAGTGAACAGAAAAACAATAGCTCAAATATAAACTTTATAGCTAAGTATGTGCCAACGGATAATCACGAAATTACTCTTTCAAATAATTTCAACTATTCATCACGTATAACTAGATCGGTTGAATCTGGCACTGACGCATATACCGATTGGAGTACCCCTAAGGTTGGTTCAAAGGATATTACAGGTCTTTCATATCGTTATCATTTAAGGGATAAATTTGATGCTACCGCTTTTGGTAAATATTATTGGCAAGCTAATGAGGGCTTTATTTATGATAGTGATACTGGCGAATATGAATGGATGAGTAGTGTAAATAACCTATTTGGATATGGCGGTGCTGTAACATATTTCCCTATACGTGGTTTGCAGGCTAAACTATCTTATGAGTTGGCTTATAGATTACCTACTTCGACTGAGATTTTTGGTGATGAGGATTTAGAGGTTGGTACTTTTGAACTATTGCCAGAAACTAGTGATAATCTGAATCTTAATATAGGTTATAATAGAGGATTTAAGAAACATTACTTCCATGCTGATGGTGGGTTGATTTATCGCTATACTCGTGATTATATTGTGCGTTCAGTTAGTACAGCTACTACATCGTCAGCTGCTGGTTATACCAACTTTGGTAAGGTTGAAACTAAAGGGTTTACACTTTCGGCACGTTATAGCTATGATAAGATATTTAGTGTAGGTGGTACATATAGTGATATTTCTCCACGTAATGATGAGGAAGCATTATATGATGGGACTTCGTATGAAACAGTAACGTATGGTGTGCGTATTCCTAATCAACCATATCGCTATGCTAATGGTGATGGCTCATATAGCTTCTTTGATTTATTCTTTAAAAAGGATGTATTGACTCTTACGTATGATGTTTTTTATCAACATGAGTTTCCATTAGGATGGGAGAATTTAGGTAACGCAGCTACAAAATCAATAGTACCTACACAATTGGCGCATAATGCTACATTAGCATATAGTATAAAGGGAGGCAGATATAACTTTGTGATTGAGGCTCGCAATATGACCGATGCTAAACTGTATGATAATTATAGTTTACAAAAAGCAGGACGTGCGTTTTATGCAAAGTTTAGATATAATTTTGTAAGCACACGTGAAGATAAGTAATAACAGGTTAATTTTAATAAAAAAAGATGAAAAGAAATTTTAAAAATTTTGTTGCAATAGCAACAATGGGATTAGTTGCAGTAGGTTGTACAAATGACAACCCATTAGAACCAGAAAACCCATTTGTAGAACCTTCAGGCGAGGGTAAATTTATTATCGTAACGGAAGTTGATGATATGGCTTATATCTTAGCTGAGGATACTTTGAGCGAGGGTTCAACTACAATTGAGGGTAACGGAGAGGAGTTCCCAACAGCAGGTGTATGGCACTATATTGGTGATACACGTTTATGGAGTATTAAAGATATCGGTGGTGATGATCCAGCACAAGTTTATGCTTATGAGCTTAAAGCATCGACAGGTGAAGTGGCTGAGGTAGCAGACTTCTATACAACTAAATATAACAGTTGGGGCACAATGGGATCTAACTTTGCGTATATGGCATACCTATCTAGTTCTGATGGTGCAGATACAGCAGTTGGTCAAGTTTATGGCGATGATGTAACTTATACAGCAGTAACATTAGCTTATACAGTGGCTGATGCAGGTACAGGTAACGCATACTTTAATACAGTAACAGCTGAAGGTTTCCTATTACAAGATGAGGAGAATCCATCACCTGAAACTGTTAGTTTCCCAGGTTTCACTGAGGCTGGTGGTAAGGTATATGTAGCTATCGCTACACAAGGAGTTAGTAAATATGCAACTCTTCAAGATAACTTCACTTCAGCTATGGAAACCCTTATCAAAAACGAAGGTTACCAAGGTACTCCATCAGAGTATGTTGCTAATGGTTCAGGTATCTGTTACGCTATTGATAAGAATACTGAGGCTGGTACTTCAGGTTACTCTACTTCATTCTCATTCCCAAATGGTGTACCTTTCCCATTGACTCCTGATAAGGTGCGTATTGCGGTGTATGACGCTTCTACATATTCTATTGATAAAGCTCCAGAAGCATTTATCTCATCTGATTTGATGGGCCAAGCGTATGGTCGTTATGTTGGTAACCCATATAATACTTTGGTTGCTAATGATGATTATGTATATGTATTCTCGCCAGGTGCAACACGTAAATTTGATGATTTCTACGCTGAAAATATCAACGATAACAAAGAGGAATATACTACTCAATATGCAGTAAACTCAACAACTGCTACTGATTGGGTTACTGAAACAACTCCTATCCGTAAGGCTGTAAGTGATGCTAAGGGTGGAGTTATGCGTATCAAGGCTGGTGCTACATCATTTGACTCTAGCTTTGGTGAGGGTGGTTTTATGAATATCGAAGAGATACTTAGCGGACACACATTTACACGCGTATGGCATATTGCAGGTGATTATTTCCTACTACGTGTTATGAGTCAAGGTACTGCTGAAGATGGTTACTTATATGGTTTCCACAAAAATAAACCAGTTGATACAGACTTTGCTATCTTCAATGCAGCTAATGGTACAGTTTCAACAATTACAGGGTTACCTGCTTATTCTGAAATTCGTGATGATAATTCAGCTATTGGTGAGCCATGCTCATATTCAGGTGTTGTTTATATCCCAATCTCAAAAGAAACAGGTTCAGCAGTTTATGTAGTTGATATTAATAGTGAGGCTTCTACTTATGCAGCTAAACAGGGTATCTCTATTACAGCTGATAATATTTTAGGTCTAGGTTTCCTTTACGAACAATAAATAACGATTATTATGATTAAAGCAACGTTAGATTTATTGCAATTTTTGAGTTCTAACTTCTCATTCCTATTTTCGTTAGTAGTTTATACTGTTTTAGCAATTTTGCTTTCTAAGTCTATTAAAAAGCATAGCAAGGTGTATTACTGGGTATTTGGTGTAATTTCATTTGCATTTATCGTGCCATTTGTATGTCGTTTATGTGGAGTGGCATTTCCTATAAATATTGGTAATATTCCACTGTTAGGCTTATCAGTAAATGAGTTGTCTAGTGCAGCTAACTTTATACACCCAGTATTAGTGCTGATTATGTTTATGGGGGCATTTAATGCTAGAATACCTGTTGTGGGTCGCTTAATGTCTATACGTAAGGAGTTATCAATAATAGTTGGTTTCCCAGTATTGGCACATGCTACTAAACGTGTATTTGCGTCGTTTCCTGATGGATGGCAATATTTTGCTGATAACGAAGCGTTTATGGCTAATCCACGTGTGCATAGTGCGTTGGGTTCAGGTATAACTAGTTTTGTATTTGTATTAGGACTGGTTATGACTATCTTGTTCCTTGTTTTGTGGATTACTTCATTCGATTCAGTACGTAAGAAGATGGGTTACAAAAAATGGAAATCGGTACAAAAATGGTCGTATGCACTATATGCAATGTTATTTATCCACTCTATTGGTCTATCGGTAGGTAGCATGATTAGCGATAACGCTAGAGAGACTGCACAATCTAAAGCTAAGGTTGAACAAGTGGCTGAGGGGAAAGCAACTCCTACACAGGGTCAACAACAGGGTCATGGTCAACCTGCGCAAGCACAGATGCAACAAGGTCAACAACAGGGTCATGGTCAACCTGCACAAGCACAAGCAGCACCATCGCATGGCGGTCGTCAAAAACCATTCTCATTTACTGAGAAGGTTGAAATCTCACGTGGTGATAAACGTGTGATACATATTATAGTGCTATTCCTAATTTACGGATCATACCTAGTATTAAGAATACGTAAAGCGAAAAGGGACAAAGCAAAACGCAAAAGCTAAAGAGTAACTTTTAGATAACACAATTAATGAAGAGAGGGATGTGATTGCCATGTGTGCGATTACATCCCTTTTGTTATTGATAGATTTTATCTGTTTTATGTGCCTATTGGGAGTAATTCTTAATTCTTTTAACAGAATTATATTTGGTATTTCGGAATATGATTTATATCTTTACAATATCAAATATAATAAATGATATGAGAATTATAACAAGAAAAGCTCTAGTTGATTTCTATACAGAACACGCTGATGCAAAGTCCGCTCTTGAAGAGTGGTATAATAAAGCAAAAAAAGCAGATTGGAGTAATTTTGCTGATATAAAGAGAGATTTTAATTCAGTTGATAGCGTTGGGAACCAAAGGTATGTTTTCAATATCAGAGGTAATAATTATAGACTAGTCGTAGTTGTAAAGTTTACACCAAAGACTATCCATATAAGATTTGTTGGAACTCATAAAGAGTACGAGATAATTGATTGCAAAAATATATAATACTATGACAAGAATAGAAACAGAAAAGCAGTATGAAACTGCTATGAAGCGTATAGAGGAGTTAATGCCTCTAATCACAGAGAATCTACCTGTTGATGACGATAATTACATAGAGTACGATTTGTGGTGTGGACTTGTGTCAGATTACGAAGATGTTCACTATCCTATTTCTACGCCAACGCTTGGAGCTATTATCAAGCTAAGAATGTATGAGCTGAATTTAACGCAGAAGAAAGTAGCAGATATGTTAGGAGTTAGCCCATCTCGTGTGAGTGAATTTATTAACGAGAAAAGCGAGCCATCGCTAAGAACGGCAAAGATGATATGTCAAAAATTAAATATTGATGCTGCTATCGCGTTAGGGTTATAGTCACGTTATCCCTCAATAGGTAAGGAGTTGTCCAATACGGAAACAGAAACGGCTATCACCCCTAAAAGATGATAGCCGTTTCTTTATCTGTGGTTAGCTAATAGTTCTGGTTAGCTTTTGTTTGCACGTTTACGTTCTGTTTCATCTAGGATGATTTTACGGATACGTAGGTGGTTTGGTGTAACCTCAACATATTCATCCTCCTTGATATACTCTAATGCTTCCTCTAGCGAGAATACGATAGGTGGAACAATCTTAGTCTTATCATCTGCTCCTGATGCACGCATATTAGTCAGTTTCTTAGATTTAGTAACATTTACTACTAAGTCACCATCTTTAGCATGTTCACCTACTACCTGTCCTGCATAAACTTCATCTTGTGGGAAGATAAAGAATTTACCACGATCTTGTAGCTTGTCAATAGCATAAGCAAATGCAGTTCCTGGATCCATTGAGATAATTGAGCCATTTACACGACGTTCAATTTCACCCTTCATTGGTTGATATTCAAGGAAACGGTGTGCCATAATAGCTTCACCAGCTGATGCTGTAAGGATGCTATTACGTAGTCCCATAATACCACGTGATGGGATATTAAATTCTATATGAATACGGTCATTTTGTGTAGTCATTGAAATCATTTCGCCACGACGACGTGTTACTAAGTCAACGGCACGACTAGAATATTCCTCAGGTATATTTATAGTTAATGACTCGATCGGTTCACACTTAACACCATCAATCTCTTTGATAAGTACTTGTGGTTGACCGACTTGTAGTTCATAGCCCTCACGACGCATAGTTTCAATCAATACAGACAAGTGCAGTACACCACGACCAAATACGATCCAAGCATCGTCATTCTCGGTACGTTGTACACGCAGTGCAAGGTTCTTATCTAACTCTTTAGTTAAACGGTCTGAGATGTGACGTGAAGTCACAAATTTACCATCTTTACCAAAGAATGGTGAGTCATTAATAGCAAATAGCATTGACATTGTTGGTTCATCAATAGCGATACGCTCCATTGGTTCAGGATTATCTAATGTTGTGATTGAATCACCAATCTCAAATCCGTCAATACCTACTAGGGCGCAAATATCACCTGATCCTACTGTATCAACCTTGACACGTCCCATACCCTCAAAGGTGTGTAACTCCTTGATACGTTGAGGTACTATCGAACCATCCTTTTTACATAATCCTACGCGCATACCCTCCTTTAATTCACCACGGTGAACACGTCCTATGGCTATACGTCCTACATAAGATGAATAGTCTAGTGATGTAATCAACATTTGTGGCTCACCTTTTAGATATTCAGGTTCTGGGATGTATTCAAGGATTGCATCTAGGATAGGTACTATGCTATCAGTTGGTTTGCGCCAATCGGTGCTCATCCAGTTCTGTTTAGCTGAACCATATATTGTTGGGAAGTCTAATTGCTCCTCAGTAGCTTCAAGGTTGAACATTAAGTCGAAAACCATCTCTTGAACTTCGTCAGGACGACAGTTAGGTTTATCCACTTTATTTACTACCACTACTGGTTTAAGTCCCATTTGAATCGCTTTTTGAAGAACGAAACGTGTTTGTGGCATTGGACCCTCAAAGGCATCCACCAATAGCAAACAACCATCAGCCATATTAAGTACACGCTCTACCTCACCACCGAAATCGGCGTGCCCAGGAGTGTCAATAATATTGATTTTGTGACCTTTGTAGTTGATTGATACATTCTTTGATAGAATAGTTATACCACGTTCACGCTCTAGGTCGTTATTGTCAAGGATAAGTTCACCAGCTGTTTGGTTCTCACGAAACAAGTTACCAGCTAATAACATTTTATCCACTAGAGTCGTTTTACCATGATCGACATGGGCTATAATAGCAATGTTCCTAATTTTTTGCATATATTTCAGGGGAGTCCTAAAAACTGATTTTCTCCCATTTTTAATTTGTTTTTATTTCTAAGGGTCAGTTTATAAAACTCACCTACATTTTTTACCTGAGTGCAAAGGTAGTCATAAATTGCTGATAACTTACATTATGGTATTATTTTTTTGTGAATATATTTCTTTTTTCAAAATTAGTTCATATCTTTGCACTTCAAAATTTTATTAATTAAATATCAATAAGAATGCATTTGAATTCTGAAGAAAAGAAAGAGATCTTCGCAACTTACGGTAAGTCTAATACTGATACTGGCTCTGCAGAGGGACAGATAGCATTATTTTCAATTCGTATTGCGCATTTGACTCAACACATGAGAGCAAATCACAAGGATCATAACACTGAACGCTCACTTAAAATGTTGGTAGGTAAACGTCGTAGCCTTCTTGACTATTTGAAAAGAAAGGACATCAACCGTTACCGTGCTATCATCGCTAAGAAAGAGCTAGCAATTAGAAAATAATCTTAGATTATTATTTCTAACAGAAAATTTTAAGTTAAGGCTGCCTAAATATTTTAGGTAGCCTTAATTATTAAATAGTGTAAATATTTGGTGAAATTTTAGGATTTTGCTAACTTGCACCATCAAATCCTTAAAACTAATAACGTGGAATTAAAATGTGGAATAGTATTTGCGTCAACTATCACAATGGCAACTACGGCAGTAGCTGCACCTAAAGAGGATAGTAAACCAAATATAATAATAATATTCTGTGATGATTTAGGCTATGGTGATTTAGCCTGTTTCGGTCATCCAACTATCAAAACTCCATACCTAGACCAATTAGCCGCCGAGGGGCAGAAGTGGAGTAGTTTTTATGTATCTGCATCTGTTTCATCGCCTAGTCGTGCGGGGTTGTTAACAGGTCGCTTAGGTGTGCGCACAGGGTTATACGGTAATCGTATTAGGGTGTTGTATCCAAAATCTAAGTTAGGAATACCTGACGAAGAGTTAACAATCGCTGAAATCTTAAAAGATAATGGATATGCCACAGGATGTGTAGGGAAATGGCACTTAGGACATAAGAGCGAGGGGATGCCGTTGGCGCATGGCTTTGACTATTTCTATGGTGCACCATTCTCAAACGATATGAGCCGTAAGGAGCAAGCATTAGATGGAAACCCCAACTATCCGTATGATTATATAATATATGAGCAGGATGAGATTGTTGAGCGTGAGCTAGACCAAACAACCTTAACGAAAAAGGTAAATGATAAAGCGATAGCATTTATCGAGGATAATATAGATAAACCATTCTTTCTATACTTAGCGCACCCAATGCCACACTGGCCTGTTTATGCGGCTGAGGAGTTTCAGGGAAGATCGGCGCGTGGTCCTTATGGTGATTGTATCGAGGAGTTAGATTATCGCGTAGGTGAGATAATTCAAACACTAGAACGTAACGGGTTAGATGATAATACGCTAGTGGTATTTACCTCTGATAATGGGCCATGGTTAACATATAAATCGCTAGGCGGTTCGGCAGGACCACTTAGTGAGGGGAAAGCTGCAATTATGGAGGGTGGTTTCCGCGTTCCATGTATTATGTGGGGTGATATGGTTAAACCAGCTCATATTACCGATATGGGTAGTACATTAGATTTATTACCAACCATTTGTGATATAGCAGATATTGAAGTTCCTAATGATAGGGAGTATGATGGAGTTAGTCTTAAGAATGTATTAGAGGAGCGTACTGCTAGTAATCGTGACGAGGTGTTTTATTTCCGCAATGACTTCCTATACGCTATGCGTAAGGGTGATTATAAGATACTGTTTGCTTATAAAACAGGATATGGACGTGATCCACGTGAAGAGTTTGAGATACCTAGACTATATAATATAGCACAAGACCCAGAGGAGCGTTATGAAATCTCAGCAGAAAATCCTGAGATAGTGAAAGAGCTAACCGAATATGCCGAAGCATATAAAGCGTCACTAGATATAAAGTCACCATTATTTGATGTATTGGACTAGTCGCTGAATAAAAAGGTAATGATGCCAAAAATAGTTATTGAATAATCGCTAACTATTTTTGACATCATTGCTTTTATTTGGTGCCACCTGAGAAATATGAGGGACTAAGCAAATAATTTAGAAATTCTGTATAGGAAAAACTTTACATCAGTAACACCTCTTAGGTTTGTTCTAAATGATTTTATGATTGAATTGAATGATTCAGCAAAAGCATTAGTAGCACGGTTGTTGAAGAAGTTTAATATTTCATTATAGTGTTCATAAACGTGGGTCGGGGGAGTAAAGACAAGGCTGTAATTTTGAACTCCATACAGTTTATAATCTCGTATAAATATCCCCTAACTACGAAGATACAATTCGTAAATATGTTATATCTTTGTGGAAACCAATTAAAAAAACTATGAAATTATTCGAGGTTAGTACACATCACGCATATCTTAATACAGATATTCTCTTAAAAAGCAGTAGAGAATGTTGCGAGATTCACGATCAAACGACTGGTACTACATATAATGTTGATTCTGTTTTGACTCTTAAACTATGTGCAGGAGAGCATATATTACATTGTAGAGAGTCGAATCAATCTGAAGTAATTGTAATTGAGGATGCAATTAAATTGGGTGGTAGTCAGTTTAAACCTAATGCAAGTTTTGTATCTGAAGCCACACCTTGGATTGTTGTGACAATGAAAGACCGTATCTATTTTTATAATAGAGATACCAGATCTGAATTTGTAGAGCACAATCTATCACCTGCATCTGTTAAATATATTGGGGGTAAAGCAAATGAATGTTTTTTATTTGGTTCTGAGAATGATTATAGCGTTTTTAATGCAATCAGTCGTCAAGTTACTTACAATTGCAATAGTGTAATATTCACCAATGATCATCTTATAATATCCGAAGAGGATAACGTTCTGACTGTATATGACTATATAAGTGGCGTGAATATACTACAATTTGATGGAAAATATTCTATATATGAATCAAATTTGTTCTATGTATCTGATGATTTCATTAATAAGTTAGATTTAGACCAAAATGAGATTACCAAATTGAAATCAAAGTTTAGGTTTGGTGAATATCTAAAAGAATATGTTTTTAAAGGAAGATATGCCTTAGAATATAGAGCTAATTATGGTAAAAAGGTGCATTATAAACTGATTGATCTTTTATTAGATAAAGAAATTACTATATATATGGACTATTTTATAACTTCTTTTTGTGGGATAGATTTAAATATAGCGGAAGATGTCTTTAATGTATTTGATGATGTAGCAAACAATGCGTATAAAAGTTTTGTCGAAGCTAATAAAGAACAACTCAAAGTATATTATATATCAAGCAGTCTAAGTCTAAGCTATTATGAGATATTGAATATACAGGAGGACGATGGCAAAAGTAATATGGAAGTAAAATTAACTACAAGATGTGCAAATAATCGTTTTACTTCGCAAAAATACCTAAAATTTAATGATATAAGTATCCTTATCGACTACTCTGCTGCGATAGAATTTGAAGCTTCTGGAAGAAAAGTAGAAAACAAACAAAATTCTTTTAAAATAGATCCTAATAAAGGTGAACTTGTGTGTTATTCAGATAGTAGATATATATATATATCGTTAAAAGAAGGTAAACTGTATGAAACTAATATTCAAAATAATAGTTGTAATATAATTCTTGATGGCGTATTCAATAACAAAAAGTATCTGAACGCTTATTTCTGTAATGATGGCAGTCGCATCGTTGCTCTGAATAGTGACAAGACTGCAGATTTATTAGGCTGTGCAGATTTTTCAGAATCCAAGTTCGATATAGCTAACTCAACAGTTTATTTTTCAGTGGATCATGGTGTGAATGGATATAAGCCAGAACTTGATATTACTATATGTGATGCTCGAAAACCAGTATGGCGAGATCCTATAACATTGAATATTGTAAGAGATGAAGACCGATCGAAGTGTATCTTTAAAAGTCCTGATGGGAATTATACTGCCGAAAGTAACAAGAAGTCAATTTATCACAATACTTTAAGCGATTTAGATATTACAGCAGAAGAGTATAAGTTGTTGTGTCAAAAATATAATTGGGATTACAATGCAACAGAAGAAGATAAAAGATCTAAAATAAAGCAACGTGAAATATTTGCTGCAGACCATCCTGATCAAGAAGATCTTTCAGATAGCACTTCGAATAAATATACTGATAAATTTATTAAGCAGTTTTATTACGTGGTTTACAGAAAATTTGGAAACCCTACAGCCTATCGCATATTGATAGGGGAATATGTCTGGTTTCTAAATTATGTTTCATTTTCTTATGATTCTCGATATTTAGCTTTAGGGGCAAAGACTGCAACAAACTCAGGTATTTATAAAGTTTATGATATTCAGAAAAAAGAGTTTATTATAGAAACTAATCTTAAAAGCCGATATAATGCAGTATGGATTACTATTTTTAGTAAAACGGGAGATGCTGCATACTACACAAGTGTACCTGATTCGTACTTTATTAAAGCGAGTTCTCTGAATAGCGTAAATGAACCAATAAAGATAGCTGGAAAAAGTCTGCTTTGCTTTAGCCCATCAGGTCGTTATATTGCATTTTCTAATCAAGGTTATGTA